>JAAYVT010000175.1 GCA_012517025.1 Phyllobacteriaceae bacterium
CGCCTGGACGGCGTAGGCGGCGGCGACGTCGCCCTCGGCGAGGAGGTCGCGGATCGGCGCGGTGGGCGTGCCGGAGACGGCCGCCTCGAAGAGGCGATCGGCGGCCGTCCGCACGGCTTCGGGAGTGGAGGTCATGGGGCCAAAGGTCCTCACAGCTTGACGCAGACGTTGGTGATCTCGGTGTAGAATTCGAGGCTGTGCACCCCGCCCTCGCGGGGGGCACGCACTCGGATCGGCTCAGGCGAGCTTGCGCAGGTCGGTCTTCGGGTCGGCGAGGGCAGCGCGGTCGGCGACACGCCGCCGAGCCGCGATCATCGCCCTGAGCGGGCGCATCTCGCGGCCGTTGTCGACGGTCAGCGCCCCGGTCACCACGCCGTCGGTGAGGCCGAGGAGGGTGTATTTCGCCGCTCCCTCGGCGCCGCGCCGCAGCCATTCGTCGGCGGTCGTCGATCCGGCGACCTGGAAATTGTGGCCGTATTGATCGGTCCAATACCACGGCACCTCGACGTCGATCGGCGCCCCGGTGACCATGGCGCGGCCGACGCCGGTGCCCTGGTTCTGGGCGTTGGCCCAGGTCTCGAGCCGCAGGTGGCGGCCGAGGTCGGGGTACCATTGGCGGGCGACGTCGCCGGCGGCGAAGATCGCCGGATGGCTGGTACGGCCGCATTCGTCGACGACGATGCCGTCCTCGACCTTCAGCCCGGCGGAGACGGCGAGTTCGACCGCCAGCTCGACGCCGATGCCGTAGACCACCAGATCGCCGACGAAACGGCGGCCGTCCGAGGTGACGAGGGTGATCTCGCCGTCGCTCGTCCGGGTCGCCTCGACGATCTCGGCGCCGAGTTCGAACCGCACGCCGTGCGCCGTATGGAGCGCCGCCAGCGCCTCGACCATCGGTGCCGGGGCGCCGCGCGCCATCAGCCGATCGGCCCGTTCGATCACGGTGACCTTCGCCCCCATGGCGATGCCGCTCGCCGCCACCTCGAGCCCGATGACGCCGCCGCCGACCACCAGCATCCGCCGTCCCGGCCAGATGTGGCCGCGCAGGCCCTCGGCGTCGTCGAGGGTGCGCAGCGTGTGCACGCCGACACCGAGCTGATCGAGCAGCGGATAAGGCCGCGCCCGGGCGCCGGTGGCGAGCAGCAGCTTGTCGAAGACGATCGCCTCGCCGGAGGCGAGATCGAGCCGCATCTCGTCGACGTCGAGGCCGATCGCCGCGTCGCCGAAACGGCAGTCGATCGCCTTCTCCTCGTAGAAGGCGGCGGGATGGATGATCGGATGGGCCGTCTCCGGCTTCACCAGCATCTCTTTGGACAGTGGCGGGCGCTCGTAGGGCAGATGCGGCTCGCCACCGACCAGCACGATGCGGCCGGTGAACCCCGCCGCGCGCATGGCGCTCACCGCCGCCGCGCCGGCCTGTCCGCCGCCGACGACGACGTAGGTCTCGGGGGACGCCGGGGTCTCGGAAGAATTCGTGTCCGTCATGATCGCCTCCCTCACGCCGCCACCGGTTCGGCGGTGACCATGCCCATCCCGGCGATCCATTCGCTGATCGGGTGGTAGTAACGGGTCTCGGCGCGATAGGCGCCGATCGCCTTCAGGCAGGCGAAGGCGGCGATCCAGGCGCGGATCTCGTGACCGCCGCGTCCGCCGCGGGCGCGGATCTCCTCGTCGGTCATGGTGAGGAAACGATCGAGGTCGCCGGAGGCGAAGCTGTCGATCAGGCCGAGATCCCATTCGGCGTCGAGCGGCAACGAACTGCCCTTGCCCTCGGCGAGCAGGCGGCCGTTGCGCAACACGTTGGCCTGTCGCTTCTCGCGCGCCTCCGGGGTCGGGTTGCGGCCGGCGATCAGGAATTCCTCGACCTCCGGCGGCACCTCGCCGAACTGCGGCGTCGGCGGGTCGTGGGAGAGCCCGCCCGAGCCCAGCACCAGGATGCGTTCGCTCCGCCCGGCGAGGAAGCGGCCGACCGCCTCGCCGAGCTTCACCGCGCGGCGGGCCGGCGGCAGCGGCCGGGCAGCACCGTTGATGAAGATCGGGATGGTCGGATGGCGGGCGACCGAGCCGGCGATCAGCTCGAGCGGCTGGGTGAAGCCGTGATCGGCCTGCATCCGGTAGGAATAGGCGACGTCGACGTCCGCCGCCTGCACCGCCTTCACCAGATCGAGGGCGATCTGCTCGGGCACGTTCAGTGGGCCGGTGCCGATGTCCCAGTCGCCGGCGCAAACCGCGCGCAGGCCGACGCAGAAGGGCGGCATCAGGTCGTAGAAGAAACCGTTGAAGTGATCGGGCGCGAACAGCACGATCAGTTCCGGGTCATAGGCCGCGACCTCGGCGGCGAGAGTGGCGAAGGTCGCGCGCGCCGCCGCCTCCACCTCCGGGGCAGGGTGGAGGAAGTCCATCATCGGGGTGTGCGAGGCGCAGATCAGCTTGACGGGCATGCCCTTCCTCCCGCGGGGTCGTGCGTCGCCGCCGCCCCGTCTTTGGTTGGTCGAAGTCGTCGTGGTCCGGATCAGAGATCGAGGCCGCCGGCGACGTGCCGGATGCCGCGGATGCCGAGACCGCAATCGGCGTTGATCAGCACGCCGGAGAGCGTCGCGTTGTCGGCGCGCGAGGCGAGCATGACGTAGGGGCCGACGAAATCCGCCGGCGCGGGGAAGAACTGCAGCGGCAGGATCGCCTTGATCGCGTCTGGCGAGCGGCTGTCCATGATCCGCGTGTTCTGCTGGCCGAGCGCCTCGGGACCGCGCAGGTCCGAGGCCATGCCGCTCGGGCCGACCGCGTTGACCCGGACCTTCGGCGCCAGCTCGTAGGCGAGCTGACGGACGAGGCCGATCGCGGCGTGTTTCGAGGCGGTGTAGAGCGGCCCGCCGCCACCGGGGTAGAAGGCGGAGTTGGAGAGGGTGAAGATCATGCTGCCGCAGGACTTCACCAGCTCCGCCGCGGCCGCCTTGGCGCCGAGCAGGTAGCCCTTGACGTTGATCGAGAACAGCTCGTCGAAGCCGGCCGCGAGCTTCTCCGGGGCCGTGTCGATCAGCCGGGCGCCGTGGTCCCACACCGCCGCGTTGCCGATGAAACAATCGAGCCGCCCGAACCGCGCCACCGTTTCGGCGACGGCGCGGGCGTTGTCGTCGGTGGAGCGGACGTCGCCCTCGACGGCGACGACCACCTCGGGAAAGTCGCGGACGAGGTCCGCGCATTTCTCCGCCGAGCGTTCGAGCACGCCGATCCGGGCGCCCTCGTCGACGAACCGCTCGACGATCGCCCGGCCGAGGCCGGAGCCGCCGCCGGTGATCAGCACCACTTCGCCGGAAAGCCGCATCATGCCGCCGCTCCTTCCGGAACCATGACGTAGATCTCGTCGTCCTCGACCAGGACGTCGAAGGTGGCGAGATCCTCGTTCGCCGGTTGGGTCAGCGCCTTGCCGGTCTTCAGGCAGAAGCGGGCGGTGTGGATCGGGCATTCCACCGTGCAGTCGTCTTCGATGTAGCCTTCCGACATCGAGGCGTTGCCGTGGGTGCACAGATCCGCCAACGCGTAATAGGAGCCGTCGTGGTTGAAGACGGCGACGGCGGGGGAAGTGTCCACCCGGCGGGATTCGCCGGGCGACAGGTCCGCCGTCGAGCAGACGTGAATTTTTTCCATCGCGGTCACAACAAGATGCTGATGTTGGCGGAGGTCAGCGTGAACTCGTCGAGTTCGAGATCGCGACCGCAGATCTCCCAACCGGCGGGACCGTCGACGCGGCGCAGCCGGTCGCGGCGGGTGCCGATGAAGGTGTGGTGGTCGCGCGCCTTCGAGGCCCGATGGACCATGTAGTTGCAGGCGATCTCGACCTCGTCGCCGGCGACCGAGAGCACCCGGACGTTGGTGACGCAGTGCCGCGTCCGCGTCGCCGGCTCCTCCGACCAAGCGAGACCGGTCTCGAGCCGCGCCACGCGCCGCTCCAGCTGATACTTGGTCTCGTTGAAGATGTAGGTGGTCGGCGGCTGCAGGCCGCGACGGCGGTCGCGCACCTGGGCGAGAGTGTTGGTGGAGAGGACGTAGGAGACGTCCTCGCCGATCAGCTCCAACCATTCCCGGAAGCGCCGCTCGTCGAGCAACGCCGCCTCGAGATAGAGGAACTGCTCGATCTCGTACTGCAGTTCGGGGCCGACCTTGACCGCCGGTTCGGCGGTGGTGGGCTTGCGGGCGACGACCTCAAGCATGGGCCACCTCCTTCGACGGAGCGATCTCGGCCTCGTAGGCGGCGGTCATCGCGTCGAGCTCGGCCCAGGTTTCGGCCGTCATCATGTCGGCCCAACGCCGGTAGAAGCCACGCGCGGCGGTCTCGGCGAAGGTGTAGTTGGTGATGCCGGGGATGCCGTCCTGCCGGCGCTCCTCGAGCCCGAGGCCCATCTGCACGCACAGCTCGGTCTGACGCGCCTTGTGGCCGCGCAGCACCTTCTGCACCTCGACCCAGTTATCTGAATCGTCCTGTTCGAGGAAGCCGGCCGGGCCGAAGGCGCGGGCGTGGCTCTTCTTGAGCGCTTCCTTGACCTCGGCCGGCGCGTCCTTGTCGGCGATGCAGAACACCCAGACCTCGATCTGGTTCGGGCCCTTGGGGTGCCAGATGCGCAGCGTCTGGGTGCCGTTCAGCCACGACAGGGTCGGGAACAGGGTGTTGTGACCGGCGAGCCGCAGCGCGCGGACGCGGCCGAGACGGGCCTCCGCCTCCGGATAGGTGTCGCGGAAATAGGTCGAGACCTCGCCGCCGACCCAGACGTTGGCGTCGGCGTTCTCGGTGAAGAAGAAGGCGCTGCCATGCCCCTTGCCGGAATACTGCACGCCGCCGAGACCGTTCGCCCAGGCGGGCTTGGCGGTCTGGCCGTCGCCGAGCGGCGAGCCGTCCGGCTTGTTGGCCGGGGTGGGGGCGAGCACCTGGATCGCCGAGCCGTGGGTATAGGGGGCGTGGTACTGGTCGGAGCAGAACTGCTCGGCCGCGAACTTCCAATTGCAGTCGATCACCCACTTGTGGATGCCGCCGACCACTTCCGTGCCGTTTTCGCGGCGATCGAGGAAGCCGTCGAGGTACCACGCCATGTCGCCCATGTAGTCCTCGAGCGACGGCGCGGTCTCGTCCCAGTTGCCGAAGACGAGGCCCTTGTGGACGGCGATCTTCGGCACCTTCCTGAGACCCCACTTCGACTTGTCGAGGCGGTTGCGATAGGCCTCCTGCTCCAACGGCACCGAGGTCAGACCGCCGTCGAGGCCGAAGGCCCAGCCGTGATAGGGGCAGGTGAAGGCGCGGGTGTTGCCCTCGTCGGCGTGACACAGCTTCATGCCGCGATGGCGGCACTGGTTGAGGAAGGCGGCGACCGAGCCGTCCTTCTCGCGCACCACGATCACCGGGTCCTCGCCCATGTAGGTGGTGAAGAAGTCGCCGGCCTTCGGAATCATGCTCTCGTGCACCAGGAACAGCCAGGAACGGCCGAAGATGCGCTCGAGCTCGAGTTCGTAGATCGCCTCGTCGGTGTAGATGGCCGGTTTGACCGTCCCCCGATGCGAATCGATCAGAGACCTGACGTCGAGTTTGTCGTCCATGAACGATGCCTCCCTTTGCGGCGGTTCGGTTTCGTTTTGGACAGGGCCCGACCGCGCCGTGGGTGCGACACTAGGCAGCAGCCGGGGAGCCGGAGAAATATTTTGTTGCTTGCCGACCGATACGTTTCACGTCTTAATGACGGCATGGAACTGAGACACTTGAGATATTTCGTCGCCGTCGCCGAGGAATTGAACTTCACCCGCGCCGCGGCGCGGCTCCGGACGGCACAACCCTCCTTCAGCCAGCAGATCCGCGATCTGGAGGCGGAGATCGGCACCGATCTGCTCACCCGCACCAAGCGGCACGTGGCGCTGACCGAGGCGGGACGGGTGTTCCTCGACGAGGCCCGACTGACCCTCGCCCAGGCGCAGCGCGCGGTGGCGATGGCGCGCCGCGCCGCCCATCTCGGCGATCGGCGGATGACCATCGGCTTCCTACCGGCGGCGGAGGTGAAGATCTTCCCGTCGATGCTCACCTACATGCGGGCGCGGTTTCCCGACCTGCATCTGGTGTTCAACAGCCTGACCACGGCGGAGCAGATCGAGGCGCTGCTGCGCCAGGACATCGACGTCGGTTTCCTGCGTCTGCCGGTCGGCGATCCGGCGTTGTCGTGGGAAGTGGTGCTGCAGGAGCGTCTCGTCGCGGTGCTGCCGGCCGACCATCCGGTCGCCGAGAAGGAGGCGCTGACCGCCGCCGACCTGGTCGAACTGCCGTTCCTGCGCGTCATGGCGCGGCATGCCGGCAACCTCTCCGATGCGGTCGAAGGGTTCTTCCGCGCCCATCGGGTCGAGCCCAACGCGGTGCAGGAGGTCGAGAACATCCTCACCCTGATGTCGCTGATCGGCATGGGGGTCGGCTTCTCGCTGCTGCCGGACTACGTCCAGCGCCTCGCCTTCCGCAACGTCGTGACCCGGCCGCTGATCGGCCCGCCGGTGTTCGTCGATCTCGCCATGGTGTGGCGCACCGCCGACCGCTCCGAGGAGACCACGGCGTTCCGCTCGATCGTCCACGAGACCGTGCGGGACCCCCAGATTGAGACGTGAAACCTATCGTCTCGGGACGGAATAAGTATTGGCACGCAGACGGGCGTCTCCGCATCCTCCGCCGCACAGAAACAGAGGAGGAAGACGCCATGTCCGTCGCGGCCCACGCCGTCCCGTCCACCACCCAGCCCGAGCTGCGCTCGCTCTGGTCGGCGATCGCCGGCGGCGACGTACATCTCCATTCCATCGACGCCAAGGGCGTGAAGACCCGGGTGATCGAGGCGGGCGAGGGCCCGGTGCTGATCCTGCTGCACGGCGTCAGCGGTCATCTCGAAGCCTATCATCGCAACATTCTGCCGCACGCCGAGCACTTCCGCGTCTTCGCCATCGACATGCTCGGCCACGGTTTCACCGACAAGCCCGACCGGAACTACGAGATCGCCGACTACGTCGAGCATCTGAAGGACGTGATCGACGCGATCGGGGTGGAGAAGGCGCACATCTCCGGCGAATCCCTCGGCGGCTGGGTGGCGGCGCGCTTCGCCGCGACTTATCCCGAACGCGTCGACCGGCTGGTGCTCAACACCGCCGGCGGCATGATCGCCGACGCCAAGGTGATGGAGCGGCTGAAGACGCTGAGCCTCGCCGCCGTCCGTTCGCCCGACCGCGAGGCGACCCGCAAGCGGCTCGAGTTCCTGATGCTCGACCCTTCGGTCGTCACCGAGGATCTGGTCGAGGCGCGTTTCGCCTGCTTCCGCCGTCCCGGCATGGTCCAGGCGATGGAGCGCATCATGTGTCTGCAGGACTACGACACCCGCATGCGCAACATGCTGACGCCGGAGGAACTCGGCCGCATCCAGGCCGAAACGCTGGTGCTGTGGACCACCCACGATCCGACCGCCTCGGTCGAGGTCGGCCGTCGCCTCGCCGATCTCGTCCCCGGCGCGAAGTTCGTGGTGATGGAGAACTGCGGTCACTGGCCGCAGTACGAGGATCCGGAGACCTTCAACCGCATCCACATCGACTTCCTGAAGGGCTGAGCCGCCTCACCCGCGCCGTCGACGCCCCGTCCCACCGTCCGACCTTCCCGGGCGCGGTGGCGGCGGGGTCGTCGCGTCAGTCGAGGCCGACCGGCGACGTTCGTTCACGGCGCCAAGCCGGTCTCGGCGAGCCGGGCCTCGATCGCGGCGACGGCGCGCCGCAGCGGCCCGGCGTATTTCTCGATCGCCGTCTCCAGCGCGATCGCCTTGCGCAACATCACGATGTTGACGCAGCCCGCCACCTTGTCGCGATGGAAGATCGGCAGCGCGATCGCGGTGATCTTCCGTTCGCTCGACCATTCGCCGACGTTGGAGGCGATGCCGCGCTCCCGTGTGGCGTCGAGCAGACGGTCGACCACCCGGCGATCGGCCAGGAACGGCGGCGGGTTCGGCGCGGCGGCGAGGCGGGCGAGCAGCCCCTCGCGCTCCTCCTCCGGACAGAAGGCGAGATAGGCCCGGCCGGCGGCGGTGGAGAGCAACGGCATGCGCACCCGCACCATGTCGCGATGGAACGACAGTGGGCTGAAGCGATGGGTGGTCTCGCGGATGATCATCGCGTCGCCGTCGAGCGTGGTCAGGTCCGACGGCCACACCACCTCGCGCAGCAGGTCGCCGAGCACCGGGGTGGCGATCTGCGAGATCCATTCGTCGTCGGAGAAGCCCTCGCTCAGCCCCCGCACCTCGATCGTCAGCCGCCAGCTGTCGTCGGAGGTGGAGCGGCGCACCAGCCCCTCCCGCATCAGCGTCTCCAACAGACGCCGCACCGTGGTGCGGTGCAGCCCGGTCGCGGCGCCGAGCTCGCGGATCGACGCCCAGCCGCCCGCCGCCGCGTTCAGCGCCCGGAGCACCGACAGGCCCCGGCTCAACCCCTGGACCTGCTTGTAGCCCGCCGCCTCGCTGTCGCCGATCCGCGCCATCGTCTCATCCTTTCGCAGCAGCTCCGTGCACATAGTGCACGCTTCCGGCGCCGTCCATGGCCTACGCGGTTTCCCGGAGTATGGTCGTTTCAATCGATCAAGAACGCGCCGATCACGGCGCCGAAAGGAAACGCGATGACCGCATCCCCCACCGTGACCGGATTTCAGAGCATCTGGGCCGACCTGCGTGGCACCAGCTTCTCGCAGGGCTGGCTCGACGCGAAGGGGACGCGGACGCGCTATCTGACCACCGGTTCGCCGGACAAGCCGCCGCTCCTGCTGCTGCACGGCGTCGGCGGCCACGCCGAGGCCTATGTGCGCAATCTGCGCAGCCACGGCGAACATTTCTGGGTGTGGGCGATCGACATGGTCGGCCACGGCTGGACCGACAAGGCGCCGGTCGACCGCGAGATCCCGCAATACGTCGAGCACGTGCTGGCGGTGATGGACACGCTCGGCATCGCCAAGGCGCACATGTCGGGTGAATCGCTCGGCGGTTGGGTCGCCTCGCGCATCGCCGCCGATCACCCCGAGCGGGTCGACCGCCTCGTCCTCAACACCGCCGGCGGCTCGCAGGCCGACCCCAAGGTGATGGAACGGCTGAAGACGCTGTCGCTGCAGGCGGCTTCGGATCCGGCGTGGGAGTTCATCAAGGCCCGCGTCGAGTGGCTGATGGCCGACAAGTCGAAGGCCTACGACGATCTCGTCGCCACCCGTCAGGCGATCTACGCCCAGCCCGGCATGGCCGAGGCGATGGTGCACAACATGGTGCTCCAGGACATGGAGACGCGGTTGCGCAACTTGATCCTTCCCGAGGACTACGGCCGCATCCAGGCCGAGACGCTGGTGCTGTGGACCTCGCACGATCCGACCGCCGACGTCTCGGAGGGTCGCCGCATCGCCTCGATGATCCCGGGCGCGCAGTTCACGGTGATGGACGGCTGCGGACACTGGCCGCAGTTCGAGGACACGCCGACCTTCGATCGGCTGCATCTGAACTTCCTGCGCGGGCTGCCGCTCGACCGGCCGCTCTGAGCCGCGTCCCCCCTCGCAATTCGAACGCATGAACCCGCCGCGGGCGACCGCGGCGATCGCGGGGTCGTGCCCTCGAAGGCCGCCCCGACCGACCAGAAGATGGACCCGAGGAAATGTCCGAGAGCGTCACGACCGACGGCGCGATGAAGACGCGCGTGCTGATTTCCGGTGCCGGCCCGGTGGGCCTCACCATCGCCAACATCCTCGGCGTCGCCGGCGTCGAGACCATCGTGGTCGAGAAGCTCGACGCGCTGATCGACTATCCCCGCGCCATCGGCCTCGACGACGAGGCGCTGCGCACCTTCCAGTCGATCGGCGTCGCCGACCTGATCGAGCCGCACACCACGCCGTTCCACTGGATGCGGTTCATGACGTCGAAGGGGCGCTGCTGGGCCTCGATCGAGCCCAAGACCGACGAATTCGGTTGGTCGCGGCGCAACGCCTTCATCCAACCGCAGGCCGACGCGATCCTCTATGAGGCGCTCGGGCGGTTCCCGCACGTGAAGGTGATGTTCTCCGCCTCGCTCGCCGACTTCACCCAGACCGGCGACGGCGTGGTCGCGAAGGTCCAGGGGCCGAACGGCGTCACGACCATCGAGGCGGACTTCCTGGTCGCCGCCGACGGCGGGCGCTCGCCGGTGCGCGAGAAGCTCGGTCTCACCTTCGACGGCGCCACCGCCGCCAACCAATGGATCGTCGTCGACGTCGCCGACGATCCGGTCGGCACGCCCAACATCTACCTCGTCTGCGATCCCCATCGCCCCTACGTCTCGGCGGCGCTGCCGCACGGAATCCGTCGCTTCGAATTCATGGTGATGCCGGGCGAGACCGAAGAATACTTGACCAAGCCGGAGATCATGCGCGGCCTGCTCGCCAAGGTCGTCGCCGATCCCGATCAGATCCGCCTGATCCGTCAGCGCCAATATTCGCACAATTCGCGTCTGGCCAGCCGCTTCCGGGTCGGCCGGGTGATGCTGGCGGGTGATGCCGCCCACATCATGCCGGTGTGGCAGGGCCAGGGCTACAACAGCGGTATCCGCGACGCCGCCAACCTCGGTTGGAAGCTCGCCGCGGTGGCGCAAGGCAAGTTCACTCCCGCCCTGCTCGACACCTACGAGACCGAGCGCCGGGCCCACGCCAAGGCGATGATCGATCTCTCGGTGACCGCCGGCAAACTGTTCAATCCGCCCAAGGCCTGGATGGGCACGGTGCGCGACGCGCTGACTCTGGTGCTGAACCACATCCCGGCGGTCAAGCGCTACGTCCTGGAGATGCGCTTCAAGCCGATGCCGCGCTTCGACGCCGGCGCCATCGTGGCGAAGCCGAGGAAGGGCCGGGCGAGCCCGATCGGGCGGCTGTTCATCCAGCCGCGGGTCAAGACCACCGACGGCCGCGTCGTCCGCATGGACGAGGTGATCGGGCCGAACTTCGCGATCGTCTCCTGGGGCATCGATCCGCGCCTCTACATGACGCCGAACGAGATCGAACGCTGGACCAAGCTCGGCGCGGTGTTCGTGCGGGTGCTTCCCGAGGTGCAACTCGCCAGCGAGACCGCCGGCGCGGCCGGGCTCGTCACCGTCGGCGACACTCAGGGCCGGCTCAAGGAATGGTTCGGCGGCGAGGACGACTCGATCGTCTTCCTGCGCCCCGACCGCGTCGTCGGCGCCATGACGGGGCCGCAGAAGGCGACCGAAACCTCGCGCGCCTTCCTCCGGGCGCTGTCTTACCCGGGGGTGTGAGCGATGGCGGTTCATCTCGAATGCCTGTCGCACACGCCGCTGCAGGGGCTGGTCGATCCGGCGCCGGAGGTGATGGCCGAGGTCGAGGCGGTGCTTTCCGTCGCCCGCGCCCGGGTCGCCGCCTTCGCGCCCGAGCTGGTGATCCTGTTCTCGCCGGATCATTACAACGGCTTCTTCTACGACCTGATGCCGGCGTGGTGCGTCGGCATCGAGGCCCGCTCGATCGGCGACTTCCTGTCGGCGGCGGGGCGGCTGAACGTCCCCGGCGACCTCGCCCTCGATCTCGCCCGTTCGACCATGGCGGCCGGCTTCGACACCGCGATTTCCTACCGGATGGAGGTCGACCACGGCTTCGCCTATCCGCTCGAGGCTCTCTTCGGCGGGCTCGACACCCCGCCGGTGATCCCGGTGTTCGTCAATTCGATCGCGGTGCCGATGCCGGCGCCCGAGCGCGTCCGCCGCTTCGGCGCGGCGATCGGCGATTGGGCGGCGAGGACGGGAAAGCGCGTGCTGGTGGTCGGCTCCGGCGGCATCTCGCACGAACCGCCGGTGCCGGAACTGGCGACCGCCGCCCCCGACGCCCGCGAACGGCTGATCGCCTGGCGCAACCCACCGAAGGATCAGCGCGAGGCCCGTCAGGCCCGCACCATCCGCGCCGGCCGTGAGAGCGCCGCCGGCACCTCCTCCGCCCGGCCGCTCAACCCGGCCTGGGACCGCGCCTTCCTCGATCTGATGAAGGCCGGCCGGGTCGAGGCGGTCGACGGCTGGTCGGACGACTGGATCAGCGCCGAGGGCGGCCGCTCGGCGCACGAGATCCGCACTTGGTGGGCGTCCTTCGCGGCGCTGAAGGCGGCGGGCGGCGGCACGTATTCGGCCGAGATCGACTATTACCGGGCGATCCCCGAATGGATCGCCGGCTTCGCCGTCATGCACGGCGACATCGACGGCACGGCCGGGGAGACGGCGGCATGAGCGACGACACCCTGATCGCCGAACTGGCGACGGCACTGCGCGAGGCGGAGACGAGCGGGGCGGCGATCGCGCCGATCCGCGACCGCATGCCGGCCGACGGCGGCGCCACGGCCTATGCGATCCAGAGCCTCAACGTCGCCTACGAGATTGCGCGCGGCCGGCGGATCGTCGGCCGCAAGATCGGGCTCACCGCCAAGGCGGTGCAGCGCCAGCTCGGCGTCGACGAATCCGACTTCGGCACCCTCTTCGCCGACATGATCTTCGGCGACGACGACGAGATCCCGTGGGCGCGCACGATGCAGCCGAAGGCCGAGGCCGAGGTGGCGCTGGTGCTCGCCCGCGATCTCTCCTCGCCCGACACCACGCTGGTCGAGCTGATCCGCGCCGTCGACTTCGTGCTGCCGGCGATCGAGGTGGTGGGCAGCCGCATCGCCGACTGGAACATCCGCTTCGCCGACACCGTCGCCGACAACGCCTCGAGCGGCCTCGTGGTGCTCGGCGCGGTGCCGACACCGCTCGCCGGGCTCGATCTGAAGCTGGTCGAGATGGAGATGAGCCGCAACGGCGCGGTCGCCTCGACCGGCACCGGCGCCGCCTGCCTCGGCCATCCGCTCAACGCCGCACTGTGGCTCGCCCGCAAGATGGCGGCGCTCGGCACTCCGTTGGCGGCCGGCGATCTGGTCCTGACCGGGGCGCTCGGACCGATGGTGCCGGTCGCCCCCGGCGATCGCTTCGAGGCGGTGATCTCGGGCGTCGGCCGGGTCCGCGCCCTGTTCGGCACTCCCCCGGCAGCGTGAGCCGCCCCGAATATCCATGGCGTGAGCCGCCCCGGACCACTCTGGAAGACCGCTCAAGGAAGACGACGTCCGAGATCAAGAAGAACCGGAGGAACCCCAATGAAGTCTCTTCGCCTCGCCCCCGCTCTGGCGATCGCCGCCGCGATCGGCCTTTCGGCGCCTACCGCCCGCGCCGCCGAACCGCTGCGCGTCGGCCTCGTCCTGCCGCTCTCCGGCACCTTCACCGATTACGGCCGGCAG
Organism: Phyllobacteriaceae bacterium; assembly: GCA_012517025.1. Lineage (GTDB taxonomy): Bacteria > Pseudomonadota > Alphaproteobacteria > Rhizobiales > Ancalomicrobiaceae > Pinisolibacter. Next base: position 13,308 of record JAAYVT010000175.1, read on the forward strand.
ATGCAGAACGGCATCGCCACCTGGATCAAGCAGCACGGCGACGTGATCGAGGGCCGCAAGCTCGAGTTCGTGGTCAAGGACGACGGCGGCATCGCGCCGGAGAAGGCCAAGAAGGCGGCGCAGGAACTGATCGTCCGTGACAAGGTCGACATCCTCGCCGGCTTCGCCTTCACGGCGTCGGCGATGGCGGTGGCGCCGCTCGCCAAGGCCTCCGACAAGCCGATGATCGTGATGAACGCGTCGAGTTCCGGCATCACCGCCGCCCCTCCGACGATGATCCGGGTCGGCCAGACGCTCGCCCAGATCACCGAGCCAGCCGGCGCCTGGGCCGCCAAGACCGGTCGCAAGAAGGTCTATACCCTCGTCGCCGACGTCACCGCCGGCCAGGACGCCGAGAAGGCCTTCGCGCGCGGTCTGACCGCCGGCGGCGGCGAGATCGTCGGCTCGGTCCGCGTGCCGGCGCAGAACCCCGACTTCGCCCCGTTCATCCAGCGCATCAAGGATGCCAAGCCGCAGGCGGTGTTCGTGTGGCTGCCGCCGGGCGAGGCGACCATCGCCTTCATCAAGGGCTTCAACGAGCGCGGCCTCTCCCAAGAGGGCATCGAGCTGCTCGGCACCGGCGACCTCACCGACGACCTCGGGCTCGAGGCGACCGGCGATCAGGCGCTCGGCGTGATCACCACCGGCCACTATTCGATGGCGCACGACTCGGCCCTCAACAAGGCCTTCGTCGCCGACTACACGGGCCTCTTCCCGAACGACAAGCGGCCGAACTTCCTGTCGGTCTCCGCCTACGACGGCCTGGCGGTGATCGAAGCGGCGCTGAAGAAGACCAAGGGCGACGCTTCCGCCGGCGCCTTCGTCGAGGCCGCGAAGGGGCTGACGCTGGAGAGCCCGCGCGGACCGATCGAGATCGATCCGGAGACCCGCGACATCGTCCAGACCATCCACGTCCGCAAGGTCGAGAAGATCGACGGCAAGCTCTTCAACGTCGAGTTCGACGGCTTCGAGCGGGCCAAGGACCCGGTGGTGAAGTGATCCGCCCGCCCCGCCCCCTCGCGACGGGAGGACGTCCATGATCGCGAACCTCGCCGGTCTGCTCTTCGACGGCGTCGCCTACGGAAGCCTGCTGTTCCTGGTGGCGGTCGGCCTGTCGATCACCATGGGGTTGATGAACGTCGTCAACCTCGCCCACGGCGCCTTCGCCATGGCCGGCGGATACCTCGCGGTCACGGCGATGAACCGGCTCGGTTGGCCGTTCTGGTCGACCCTGCCGCTCGCCTTCCTCGGCAGCGCCCTCCTCGGCATGGTGGCGGAGCGCCTCGTCTATCGCCGGCTCTATCGGGCGAGCCATCTCGACCAGGTGCTGTTCACCATCGGTCTGGTGTTCGCCTCGATCGCGGCGGCGACTTGGGGTTTCGGCGCCGGCCAGCAACTCGTCACCCTGCCGCCGGCGCTGTCCGGGCAGGTGCGGATCGTCGGGGTCGATCTCGGCGTCTACCGGCTGTTCCTGGTGGCGGTGGTGGCGATCGCCACCATCCTCCTCCAGGCGATGGTCACCCGCACCCGCTTCGGCGCGCAGATCCGCGCGGCGGTCGACAACCGCGCCGCCGCCGCCGGTCTCGGCATCGACGTCGATTTGATCTTCTCGCTGTGCTTCGGTCTCGGCACCGGGCTCGCCGGGCTCGGCGGCGCGCTGGGGGTCGAGGTGCTCGGCCTCGATCCGAACTTTCCCTTGAAATACATGGTCTATTTTCTGCTCGTCGTGGTCGTCGGCGGGGCCGGGAGCATCACCGGTCCGCTCGCCGCCGCGCTGATCCTCGGGATCTGCGACGTCGCCGGAAAATACTTCGTCCCCGAGCTCGGCGCCTTCGTCATCTACGCCCTGATGATCGTGCTGCTCGTCCTCTTCCCCAAGGGTCTGGGAGCTCGCCGCGCATGACGACCGCACCCACCTCCCTCGTTGCGACGCCCCCGGCGTCGCTGCCCTCGGCGCGCTGGAGCCTTCCCGAGCTCGCCTTCTGGGCGTTGCCGGTCGCCGCCTTCTTCGTCTTCCCGGATCGCCTGGCGCTCGGCGCGCAGATCCTCACCGCCGCGATCGCCGTCGTCGCCCTCGATCTGGTGCTCGGCTTCGCCGGCATCGTGTCGCTCGGCCACGCCGCGTTCTTCGGCATCGGCGCCTATGCCGCGGGTCTCCTCGCCGTGAGAGGCTGGGCCGAGCCCTTCACCGGGCTCCTCGTCGCCGCCGTCGCCGCCGGCCTCGTCGGTGGTCTCGCCTCCTTCGTGGTGGTGCGCGGCCAGGATCTGACCCGGCTGATGGTGACGCTCGGCATCGGCCTGATGGTCTACGAGGCCGCCAACAAGGCGAGCTTTCTGACCGGCGGCACCGATGGTCTCTCCGGCATCGAGACGGCGCCGGTGTTCGGCGTCTTCGCCTTCGATCTCGAGGGCAAGACCGCCTATTGGTGGGCGCTCGGCGTGCTGATCGTGGTGTTCGCGCTCGCCAAGCGGATCGCCGCCTCGCCCTTCGGCCTGTCGCTGCGCGGCATTCGCGACGGGGTCAAGCGCATGCCGGCGCTCGGGGTCTCGGTCGATCGGCGGCTGCAGGCGGCCTTCACCGTCTCGGCGGCGCTCGCCGGGGTGGCCGGCGCGGTGATGGCCGAGACCACCCAGTTCGTCGGCGTCGACGCGCTCTCCGTGCCGCGCGCGGCGGAGTTCCTGATCATGCTGGTGCTCGGCGGCATCGGCCGGCTCTACGGCGCGGTGATCGGCGCGGCGGTGTTCATGATCGCCCACGACGTCCTCTCCGACGTCGACCCGGTCTACTGGCAGTTCTGGATGGGCATCCTGTTGATGGCGGTGGTGTTGGTCGGGCGCGGCGGCGTCATGGGCCTCGTCGACGCCGTCGTCGCCCGCCTCTCGCGCAAGGGAGGGACCGGCGCATGATCCCCTCGGCTCTCTCCACGCGCGGGCTCTCCAAGTCCTGGGGCGGGTTCGCCGCCAATTCCGACGTCACCCTCGACCTGCCGGTCGGCGCTCGCCATGCCCTGATCGGACCGAACGGTGCCGGCAAGACCACCTTCATCAATCTCCTCACCGGCGTGATCCGGCCGACCCGCGGCGACGTCTTCCTCGGCGGCGAGACCATCACCCATCTCTCCCAGGAGCGGCGGGTGGCCAAGGGTCTCGCCCGCACCTTCCAGATCAACACGCTGTTCCCCGGCCTGACGGTGATCGAGGCGGTGGTCCTCGCCATCCTGGAGCGCAAGGGGCTGGGTGGGCGCTGGTTCCGCTCCGTGCGCGACCACGCCGCCGAGATCGAAGAGGCGCGCGCGCTCCTCGCCGACCTCCATCTCGCCGCCCAGGCCGAGACGACCATCGGCGTCCTCGCCTACGGCAAGCAACGGCTGCTCGAGATCGTGCTGGCGCTCGCCACCCGACCGAAGATCCTGCTGCTCGACGAGCCGGCGGCGGGCATCCCGGCCGGCGAGAGCACCGAGGTCTTCGAGGTGATCGCCCGGCTGCCCGCCGACGTCACCGTCCTCTTCATCGAACACGACATGGACCTGGTCTTCCGCTTCGCCAGCCGCATCACCGTGCTGGTCGGCGGGCGGGTGCTGACCGAAGGCACGCCCGACGAGATCGTCGCCGATCGGCGCGTCCGCGAGGTCTATCTCGGGGAGGCGCAACATGGCTGAACTCCTCGCCTTGGAAGACGTCACCGCCGGCTACGGCGCCTCGATCGTGATCGACCGGTTGTCGCTCGCGATCCAGGAGGGCGAGAGCCTCGCCCTGCTCGGCCGCAACGGCGTCGGCAAGAGCACGCTCCTCGCCACCTTGATGGGACTGACCCGGCTCCATTCCGGCTCGATCCGGCTGAAGGGTGCCGACGTCGGCCACCGGCCGCCGCACCGGCGCGCCGTCGCCGGTCTCGGTTGGGTGCCGCAAGAACGCTTCATGTGGCCGTCGCTGACGGTCGAAGAGCACCTCACCTCGGTCGCCCGCCCGGGCAAATGGACGCTTTCCGAGATCTACCGGATCTTCCCGCGTCTCCAGGAACGGCGCGACAACATGGGCAATCAGCTCTCCGGCGGCGAGCAGCAGATGCTGGCGATCGGCCGGGCGCTGATGATCAACCCGTCGCTGCTCCTCCTCGACGAGCCGATGGAGGGCCTCGCCCCGATCATCGTGCAGGAGCTGATGAACGTGATCGAGGATCTGGTCGCCGAGAGCGGCATGGCGGTGATCGTGGTCGAGCAGCACGCCCGTCTGGCGCTGCAACTGACCAAACGGGCGATCGTGCTCGATCGCGGCCGCATCGTCCACGCCTCGCCGAGCGAGGAGCTGCTCGCCGATCCCGATCGTCTCCACCGTCTCGTCGCCGTCGCCTGAGGAGGGGTCCGTGACCAAGGCCATGACCATCATCCGCGCCGAGCACCGGGCCATCGGCGCCGTTCTGAAAGGCCTCCTCGGCGTCGTCGCCGAGATCGAGGCGGGCAACCGTGAACCGGACTTCCGGCTCATCGACGCCATGGTCCACTACATCGAGGCGATGCCGGAGACCCTGCATCACCCCAAGGAGGACGAATATCTCTATGCCGCGCTCGCCGACCGGACGGAGGACCAGAAGCCGCTGCTCGACGAGATTCACGCCGAGCACGGCGCCGGCCGGGAGATCGGCCGCGACCTGATCGCCTCGCTGCTCGCCTATCGGGTCCAGGGCGCCTCCGCCCTCGCCCCATTCGCGGCGGCGGTTCGGGCCTACACCGAGCTGCAATGGACCCACATGCGCAAAGAGGAGGAGATCCTGCTGCCGCTCGCCGAGCGCCTGCTCTCCGCCTCCGACTGGGCGGCCGTCGACGCCGCCTTCGAGGCCAACGACGAGGCGCGGCTCGAACCGGAGAAGCGCAAGGCGTTCCGCGAACTGTTCCGGCGGCTCGCCGCCCTGACACCGGCCCCGTTCGGGCTCGGCGACTGATCCCATCCCCGCAATCGAACCCCGCGAGAGGAGGACTCCGCGAATGTCCAAGGTCAAATGCGCGATCATCGGGTCCGGGAACATCGGGACCGATCTGATGATCAAGGTGATGCGCACCTCGAAGAACCTGGAGATGGGGGCGATGGTCGGCATCGATCCCGCCTCCGACGGGCTCGCCCGCGCC
>JAAYVT010000176.1 GCA_012517025.1 Phyllobacteriaceae bacterium
CGCCGAGGCGCCGTTGTCGAGGTAGACCAGCGGTTTGCCGTAAACCTGGGTTTCCAGGATCGGGAAGTCGCGGCGGATCGCCTCGACGTCGTAAGCAAGGCTCGCGGGGGCGTTCATCAGAGGTCTCCTCCGCGCGCGTCGATCCAGGCGTCGAGTTCCGCCTCGACCGCCTCGCGCAGAGGCTCGGCGGCGATCGCGTCGGTCACTTCGCCGAGGAAGGCGCGGATCAGCAGCTTCTCGGTCTCCGCCGCCGGAATGCCGCGGCTCATCAGATAGAACTTCAGCGCCTCGTCGATCTCGGCGACCGTCGCGCCGTGGGCGCAAGCGACGTCGTCGGCGAAGATCTCGAGCTCCGGCTTGGCCTTGGCCTCGGCGCGATCGGAGAGCAGCACGGCGTGCGCGCCCATCCGTCCGTCGGTGCCCTGCGCCGCCTTGGTCACCACGATGCGGCCCTGGAACACCGAGGTCGCCTCGTCGTCGACCGCCGACTTGTAGAGTTCGCGGCTGACCGAATGCGGTCCGGCGTGGGTGACGACCAGCGTCGCGTCGGCGTGCGCACGGCCTTTGACGAGGGTCGCGCCGCGACTGGCGAGATCCGCGCCCTCGCCGAGCCGGGCGAAGACCTGGGTGCGGGCGAGCCGGGCGCCGAGCGTCACCACCGTGTGGTCGAGCTTCGCGCCCTTGCCGAGATCGAGCGCCAGCGTCGAGAACCGCGCCGCCATATCGCCCTCGCGCTGGCGATCGAGCCACGTCGCCTTCGCGCCTTCGCCGAGCGTCAACTCGGTCAGGGTATGGGCGTGGATCTCGACCCCGTCGGGGCTCTCGTGGCTCTCGATCACCTCGTTCGAGGCGCCCTTGCCCACCACGACCGCGTGGCGGACGAAGGCGGAAGCCGCCGCGCCGGACGACAGATGCCGGATCTCCAGCGGCTTCGCGGCGATCGCGCCGTCGGCGACCGCGACGACGAGGCCGTCGGAATAGAAGGCGGCGGCAAGCGCCACCAGCGGATCGGTCTCGATCGCCGCGTCCGCCGCGACCCGAGCCCCCAGCGCCGCCAGGGCCTGATCGTTGCGCTCGAGCGCCGCGGCGATCGGGGTGACGGTGACGCCCTCGCCGAGCCCGTCGAGATCGGAGAGATCGGAGCGGAACCAGCCGTCGACGAACACCGCCCGCGCCGCGCCGAGGCCGGCGAAGAGATCGGCGCCCGCCGCAGGCTTCGCAGTCGCGCGCGGCAGCGGCGCCGGCGCGTGTGTCAGCAGCGTGTGCAGATCGGTGAAGTGATAGGCCTCGATGCGCCGATGCGGCAGGCCGGTCGCGGCGAAGCGCGCGAAGGCACCGGCGCGATCGCCGAGTTCACCGGCGTAGTCGGCCGAGAGCACCGTGAAGGCATCCTCGAGATCGGTCTCGGCGCGGGTCCGGCGCCGCACGGCGGTGGGAAGCACCTGCATCGCCGCCTCCTCACGCCGCCGCGTCGGCGAATTCGGCATAGCCGTTCGCCTCGAGCTCGAGCGCCAGCTCCGGCCCGCCGGTCTTGACGATCCGGCCCTTGGAGAGGACGTGCACCACGTCCGGGCGGATGTGGTCGAGCAGGCGCTGATAGTGGGTGATGACGACGAAGGCGCGATCGGGCGAGCGCAGCGCGTTGACGCCGTCGGAGACGACCTTGAGCGCGTCGATGTCGAGGCCGGAGTCGGTCTCGTCGAGGATCGCCAGCTTCGGCTGCAGGATCGCCATCTGCAGGATCTCGTTGCGCTTCTTCTCGCCGCCGGAGAAGCCGACGTTGACCGGACGCTTCAGCATGTCCTGAGTGATCTTGAGCTTGCCGGCCTCCTGGCGGACGAGGCGCATGAAGTCGGGGGTCGACATCTCGCCCTCGCCGCGCGCCTTGCGCTGGGAGTTCAGCGCCGCCTTGAGGAACGTCATGTTGCCGACGCCGGGGATCTCGACCGGATACTGGAAGGCGAGGAAGACGCCGTTGGCCGCCCTCAGCGCCGGATCCATGTCGAGGATGTCGACGCCGTCGAGGGTCGCCGAGACGTCGGTGACGCGGTAGCCGGGCTTGCCGGCGAGCACGTGGGAGAGCGTCGACTTGCCGGCGCCGTTCGGTCCCATGATGGCGTGGACTTCGCCCGCCTTCACGGTGAGGTCGAGCCCGCGCAGGATCTCGCGGCCGTCGGCTTCGATCTCGGCATGGAGGTTCTTGATTTCGAGCATTTTCATCGTCCCCTCGGGGAGAAATCGGCGCGCGGCGCCGCGAGTGTCGTGAAATTCGAAAGCGAGCCGATCAGCCCATCGATCCCTCGAGGCTGACGCCGATCAGCTTCTGCGCCTCGACCGCGAACTCCATCGGCAACTGCTGCAGCACGTCGCGGACGAAGCCGTTGACGATCAAGGCCACCGCCTCTTCCGCCGGCAGGCCGCGGGAGATGCAGTAGAACAGCTGATCGTCGGAGATCTTCGAGGTGGTCGCCTCGTGCTCGACCTTGGCGCGCGGGTTGGCGCTCTCGAGATAGGGCACGGTGTGGGCACCGCAGTCGTGGCCGATCAGCAGACTGTCGCAGTTGGTGAAGGAGCGCGCGCCGTCGGCGCGACGGTTGACCTTGACCTGACCGCGATAGGTGTTCTGCGACTTGCCGGCCGAGATGCCCTTGGAGATGATCCGCGACGAGGTGTTCTTGCCCAAGTGGATCATCTTGGTGCCACTGTCGACCTGCTGATGGCCGTTCGACACCGCGATCGAGTAGAACTCGCCCTTCGAATCGTCGCCGCGCAGGATGCAGCTCGGATATTTCCAGGTGATCGCCGAGCCGGTCTCGACCTGCGTCCACGAGATCTTCGAGCGCGCGCCGCGACAATCGCCGCGCTTGGTCACGAAGTTGTAGATGCCACCGCGACCATCCTTGTCGCCGGGGTACCAGTTCTGCACCGTGGAATATTTGATTTCCGCGTCTTCCATCGCGATCAGCTCGACGACCGCCGCGTGCAGCTGGTTCTCGTCGCGCTGTGGCGCGGTGCAGCCCTCGAGATAGGAGACGTAGGCCCCCTTCTCGGCGATGATCAGCGTGCGCTCGAACTGGCCGGTCTTCTTCTCGTTGATGCGGAAGTAGGTCGACAGTTCCATCGGACAGCGCACCCCTTCCGGGATCCACACGAAGGAGCCGTCGGAGAAGACCGCCGAATTGAGCGTCGCATAATAGTTGTCGGTGACCGGAACAACGGTACCCAAATACTTGTTGATCAGATCCGGATGTTCACGCATCGCTTCCGAAATCGAGCAGAAGATGATGCCGTTCTTCGCCAATTCCTCGCGGAAGGTGGTCACCACCGAGACCGAATCGAACACCGCGTCGACGGCGATCTTGGCGCCTTCGACCCCGGCCAGCACGGCTTGTTCCTTGAGCGGAATGCCGAGCTTCTCGTAGGTCTTCAGCAGTTCCGGATCGACCTCGTCGAGGCTCTTCGGCGCCGGCGACGTCTTCGGCGCGGCGTAATAGTAGAGATCCTGGAAGTCGATCTTCGGATAGTGGACCCGCGCCCAGCGCGGTTCCTCCATGGTCAGCCAACGCCGATAGGCGTCGAGCCGCCACTGGAGCATCCACTCCGGCTCGTTCTTCTTCGCCGAGATGAACCGAATGACGTCCTCGTTCAACCCCTTGGGGGCGAGCTCGGACTCGATGGCGGTTTCGAAACCGTACTTGTACTGGTCGACGTCGATCGCCCGGACCTGGTCGACCGTTTCCTTCACTGCAGCCATGTCGTTCTCTCTTCGCAGCGCGGGGTCAAGGTCCGCGGGTTCGAGAATCCGGTATTCCAGTTCTTCGCGCAAGCGACCGTCGGTGTGACCGACCGTCTCTCGCTCAGGCCCGCACGAGCCGCCCGATCACCCGTTCGGCGATCTCCGCGACCCGCGCGAGCTCGTCGCGCGTCGTGTCGATCCCGAGCGAGAACCGCACCGCCCCCTCGGCGAACTCGGCCGGAACCGCCATGGCCTCCACCACGTGGCTCGCGCCGACCTTGCCGGAGGAACAGGCCGAACCGGCCGAAACCGCCACCCCTTCGAGATCGAAGGCGATGACCGCCGTCTCGGCCTTCACCCCGCGCCACGCCACCATCGAGGTGTTGGCGAGACGCGGTGCGCCCATGCCCAGAACCTTCACATTGGAAGATATAGAACGCAATCGCTCTTCGAACCAGTCCCGTCGCATCGTCACATCGGTGATATTACGTAGACGGTCACGCGCGACCTCCGCCGCGACGCCGAAGGCGACGATGCCGGGGGTGTTCTGGGTGCCGGCGCGCCGATTCGATTCCTGGCCGCCGCCAGGGAGAAGCGGGGCCGGCACGATCTCCGGGTTGCGCGAGACGAGCGCGCCGCAGCCCGGCAGACCGCCGAGCTTGTGCGCGGAGAGCGACATCAGGTCGACGTCGAGGGCGGGATCGTCGAGCCGGACCCGGCCGGCGCCCTGCACCGCGTCGCAGTGGATCACCGCTCCGCGCACCCGCGCGAGCCGCGCGACGTCGCCGATCGGCTGGATCACCCCGGTCTCGGAATTGGCGAGCTGCACCGAGACGAGCGCCCGCTCGCCCGCCGCCGCGATTGCGGCGAGCCGCGCCTCGAGCCGGTCGAGCCGCAGCACCCCCTCCCCGTCGACCGCGAGCCGCTCCACCCGATCGGCGGGAAACCGCCCGCCGGCGAGCACCGAGGGGTGCTCGGTCGCGGCGATCAGCAGCCGGTCGAGGCGGATCTCGCGGCCGCTCTCCCGCATCGTCGGCGACAGCGCGAAGACGTTGGCCTCGGTCGCGCCGGAGGTGAAGACGACGCCGCGCGGCCCCGCTCCGGCGAGGCTCGCCACGGCGCGTCGCGCCGTCTCGATGCGCGCCCGCGCGGCACGCCCCTCGGCGTGGACGGAGGAGGCGTTGCCGCCGGCCCGCGCC
>JAAYVT010000177.1 GCA_012517025.1 Phyllobacteriaceae bacterium
CGTTTCGAGGGCGAACCGCTGAAGCGGGTGGCGCTCCGGTTCGACGGACTGGTGGCGCTGGGCGAGGCGATGATCACCCGCGACGGGCTCGAGGGCGGGGCGACCTACGCCCTCTCCGGTCCCTTGCGTGACGCCATCGCGGTGAACGGCCCGGTCACCGTCGAGGTCGATCTGAAGCCGGGTCTGGCGGTCGAGGAGATCGCCGCCGCGCTTTCGAAGGCGCGCAAGGGCGACAGCCAGTCGAACGTGCTGCGCAAGGCCGCCGGCCTGCCGCCGGTGGCGATCGGGATCCTGCGCGAGGGCGCCGGGGTCGGCGGACGCCTGCCGACGGCGCCCGACGAGCTCGCCCGTCTGATCAAGGCGGTGCCGCTCCAGGTGATCGCGGCGCGGCCGATCGAACGGGCGATCTCTTCGGCCGGCGGCATCCGCTTCGACGAGGTCGACGACCGCTTCATGCTGAAGAAGCTGCCGGGCGTGTTCGTCTGCGGCGAGATGCTCGACTGGGAGGCGCCGACCGGCGGCTATCTGCTGCAGGCGTGCTTCTCGACCGGACGGGCGGCCGGCGAGGGCGCGGCGCGGTGGCTGGCGCGCGGGGGTCAGGCCCCCGTCACCGCCTGAACCGTCAGCTTCTGCAGACGCTCGGGCAACAGCGGCACCAGGGTCAGGGCCTGGGCGTGACCGGCCTCCGACATCTTCACCCAGGTCTTGGCGACGATGTCGACGATCTTGGCGTCGGGGTATTTGTCGCCGAACTCGGCGTATTCGTGCTCGAGGAAGACCAGCGAGGCGCAGTCCTCGACGGTCTGGGCCTCCGGATCACGCTTGATCCGCTCCTTGCGCACCAACTGGCCGACCCGGTCGACGTCGGCTCGGTCGTAACCGGCTTCCGCCATCAGGCGGCCGACCACCTCGGCGTGATGGACCTTGAGCGCGTTGCGCCAGGCGAAATAGCCGGGCTTGTCCATCGGCTGGGTCGAGCGCGGCATGTCGAAGCGGCGGATGTGCTGGGCGCGGGCGGCGATGCGCAGATGTTCCGAGGCGTCGGGGGCAAGGGTCTCCAGCCGCTCGCTCATCCACTCGCCGTAGACCTGCGCGTAGGGGCGCGTCGTCCCGCCGACCTCGATCGTCTTCGGATCCTCGGCATTCTCCGCGTCGATCGCGGCGAAGATCGCCGCCAGCCGTTCCGTCCCGCTCATCGATGCTCTCTCCCTCACGGCCGCGCCTTCCTCGGACGCGGCTCGATACATTAGGAAGTCATCATGACATAGGCGATCGCCGCGAGGGAAGCGGCGGCGACGGCCCAAAGCGCGCGCTGGAGACCGCCGCGACGATGGGTCTCGCGGGCGAGCCGTTCCACCGTCTCGGCGTCGAGGCGGATGCCGCCCTCCGCCCAGCGGGCGGCGGCGAGGGAGACCGTCTCCAACCGCTCGGCGAGACGCGGCAGGGCGAGGGCGAGGCGACCGACGGCGGTCGCGCTCTCGCCGACGTCGGCGATCTTGGCGCCGGGGCCGAGGTTCTTCTCGATCCATTCGCGCACCACCGGTTCCGACACCGACCACAGATCGAGGTCGGGATCGAGACCGCGGCCGACGCCTTCCACCACCACCATGGTCTTCTGCAAGAGGATCAGGCGCGGCTGGGTCTTCATGTCGAAGACCTCGGTGTATTCGAACAGCTGACCGAGCAGGCCGGCCATCGAGATCTCGCGCGGCGGCCGATCGTGCAGCGGCTCGCCGACGGCGCGCAGGGCCTTGGCGAAGACCTCGAGCTCCTGGTTCGCCGGGACGTAGCCGGCCTCGAAATGGACGCGGGCGGTGCGGCGGTAATCACGCGTGATGAAGCCGTAGAGGATTTCGGCGAGGAAGCGCCGCTCCGACGGGTTCAGCCGGCCGGTGATGCCGAAGTCGACGGCGACGAGATCACCGTTCGCCTCGACGAACAGGTTGCCCTGGTGCATGTCGGCGTGGAAAAAGCCGTCGCGCATGGCGTGGCGCAGGAACGACTGCATCACCACCCGAGCGAGGCGCACCGGATCGTGACCGGCGGCGGCGAGGCGCTCGCTCTCGTTGAGCTTGATGCCGTCGACCCATTCGAGCGTCAGCACGTTGCGCTGCGTGCGCTCCCAGTCGACGCTCGGCACCCGGAACTCGGGATCGTCGCGAGTGTTCTCCGCCATCTCCGACAGCGCCGCCGCCTCGAGCCGCAGATCCATCTCGAGCCGCACCGAACGGGCGAGGGTGTCGACCACCGCGACGGGTCGGAGACGCCGGGTGAACGGCGCCACCGCCTCGATCAGCCGGGCGGCGAGATAGAAGGCGTCGAGATCGCGCTTGAAGCGCAGCTCGACGTCGGGGCGCAGCACCTTGACCGCGACGTCGCGGATCTCGCCGTCGCGCCCCTTCGCCCGGGCCTTGTGGACCTGGGCGATCGAGGCCGCCGCGACCGCGTCGCCGAAGGAGACGAAGACCTCGTCGAGCGGCTTGCCGAGGCTCCTTTCGACGAGGGTGCGGGCGAGATCGGAGGAGAACGGCTCGACCCGGTCCTGCAGCGACTCGAGATCGTCGGCCATGGCGCGTCCGACCACGTCGGGGCGGGTGGCGAGGAATTGGCCGAGCTTGACGTAGGAAGGGCCGAGGCGGTTGAGGGCGCGGCTGGCGCGCATCCCCCGCGACACGCCCTCGGTCTCGCGCCGTTCGACGAGACCCGCCGCCCACAGCGCCAGCCGGCCCAACGCCGGCGGGTCGGGCGGCGCCATGGCGGTGACGACGCCCTCGCGCGCCAGAACCCATCCGGCGCGGGCGAGGCGCGCCAGCGAACCGATCGCCGCGCTCATCTCGTCAGATCTTCCAGCCGGAGTGCAGGGCGGCGATGCCGCCGGTGTAGTTGGTGTAGTCGACGCGGGAGAAGCCGGCGTCGCGGA
>JAAYVT010000017.1 GCA_012517025.1 Phyllobacteriaceae bacterium
ATCGCCTGATCGTCTGCGGCCACGCCGGTGCGAAAGGGGCCGACGAGGCGTCCTGGCATTCGCGGGTGTGGCGGGCACTGCAAGGCCGTGCCGCGACGGTGCCGACCGAGGACGGCCGGGAAATTCTGGTGTGGACTGAGGGGCCGCAGACACCGATCGCGGCGAAGGCGAGCGAGCCGGTCGTGCCGCCGCCGCCCCTCGAACGGCCGGCTTGGATCGATCGACCCCCGCCGGAAGGCGCGGCGGCGCGGCGGCTGACGCCCTCGGCGGTCGGCGGCGAACCGGCGACGGGGCGCCCCTCCGGCCACGACGCGCTCGATGCGGCGCTCGACCCGGAGAGCCCGGAGCGGCTGCGCGGGATCCTCACCCATCGCCTGCTCGAGGTGCTGCCGACCCTGCCAGAGGCGGAGCGGGCGGCGGCGGCGCGGCGGCACGTCGCGGCGCGCGGGCGACGTCTCGCCGAGGCGGTGCAGGCGGAAATCGTCGCCGAAGTCGAGGCGGTGCTCGCCGATCCGCGATTCGCCGCGGTGTTCGCGCCGGGCTCGCGAGCCGAGGTGGCGATCGCCGGCGATCTCCTCGACCCGCACGGCGGCACGGTCGCGGTCGCCGGCCGGGTCGACCGGCTGGCGGTGACGGACGACGAAGTGCTGGTGATCGACTTCAAGAGCGAGCGCACCGACGCCGAGCGGGCGAGCGCCGGCGGCGGCCACGTCGCCCAGCTGGCGCTCTATCGCCGGTTGCTGGCGGAAGCCTTTCCGGGGCGGAAAATTCGTTGCGCGTTGTTGTGGACGGCGATCCCGCGCCTCGACGAAATCGCGGCGGATCGCCTGGAGGCGGCGGCACGTCGGCTCGCGATCCTTTGATCTCGTGGGTCGGCGGGTCCGCACCCACCGCATCTTGACGCCCTGCGCTCCCCTTCCTAGGTTTGCCGGCGACAGGCGACCAGTTCCGGCCGCTCGAGACGACGAGGTCTTCCATGGCGACCCAGAAAGTCACCGACGCTTCTTTCGATACCGACGTCCTGAAGTCCGCCGAGCCGGTGGTCGTCGACTTCTGGGCCGAGTGGTGCGGCCCCTGCCGCATGATCGCCCCGGCGCTCGAGGAGATCGCCTCCGAGATGGCCGGCAAGGTGAAGATCGTCAAGCTCAACATCGACGAGAATCCGAACACCGCCATGAAGTTCGGCGTGCGCTCGATCCCGACCCTGATCGCCTTCAAGGGCGGCGAGCCGGCGTCGATGCAGGTCGGCGCGGCGCCCAAGGGCAAGCTCGTCGACTGGATCAACGGCGCCGTCGCCTGAGCGATCGTCGCGACGTTCCGGCCCGGCCGCGGCGGCGACGCCTCGGCCGGGCTTCGTCTTTTCGACGATCGATTCGGCCTTGAAATCGCGGCACGGAAATCGCACATCGGAGCGCGAGATCGAATGCCCCGACGCGGGGCGAGACCGCCAGAGGACGCCATGACCGACGAAACCGCGAAAGCCGACGAGGCCGACGCCACCGCCACGCCCGAAGCGCCCGCCGCCGAGACGCCGGCGGTGGACCCGGTCGAGGCGCAGGCCGCCGAGATCGCCGACCTCAAGGACAAGCTCCTGCGCACCCTCGCCGAGATGGAGAATCTGCGCCGGCGCACCGCCAAGGAGATCAAGGACGCGCGCGACTACGCGGTCACCGCCTTCGCCCGCGATCTGCTCTCCGTCGCCGACAACTTCGATCGCGCTCTCGCCCATGCGCCTTCCGAGCTGCGCGCCGACGAGGCGACCGGCGGCAAGGCGCTGATCGAGGGTGTCGAGCTGACCGGCCGCGAGCTCCTGAAGACGCTGGAGAAGCACGGGGTGCGCAAGCTGTCGCCGCTCGGCGAGAAGTTCGACCCCAACTTCCATCAGGCGATGTTCGAGATCCCCAATCCGCAGATCGTCGCCGGCACCGTGCTGCAGGTGATGCAGGACGGCTTCGCCATCGCCGACCGGGTGTTGCGCCCGGCGCTGGTGGGCGTCGCCAAGGGCGGTCCGAAGGCCGCCGGCGAGGCGCCCGCCGCGAGCGAGCCGCCGGCCGGGGTCGACAAGACGGTGTGAATGGATCCCCGACGCGAGTTTCGAGCGGCGCCTTCGGGCGCCGTTTTCGTTTCGAAGCCGGCGCCGCTTCAGGTGCCCCTCGGCTTCGCCCGCGTCGTCGCCTGCGCCGCCGCCGGGTCGTCGGGCCAGAGGTGGCGTGGATAGCGACCCTTCATCTCGCTCTTCACCGCCGCCCACGACCCCTTCCAGAAGCCCGGCAGATCGCGCGTCACCTGGATCGGGCGATGCGCCGGCGAGAGAAGCTCCAGCACCAACGGCACCCGCCCGTCGCAGACGGCGGGGTGGCGATCGAGGCCGTAGAGCTCCTGCACGCGGATCGCGATGGTCGGGCCCGCCTCCGCCTCCCAGTCGATCGCCACCGCCGTGCCGGTCGGGGCGGTGAAGCGGCTCGGCGCCTCCTCGTCGAGACGGCGGCGCGCCGACCAATCGAGGAGCCCGTCGAGTCCGTCGAGGACGTCGCCGTCGCGGATGTCGGCGGGCGCGGTCCGGCCGAGGACGTGCGGCGCCAGCCAATCGTCGAGGGTGGCGAGCAACGTCTCCTCGGAGAGGTCCGGCAGCCCGTCGACGCCGGCGCGGCGGACGAACTCGACCCGACGCCGCAGATGCAGCGCCGCCTTCGACCACGGCAGGCTCGAAAGCCCCTTGGCGCGGACGGCCTGCATCAGGGCGCGTGAAACGAGAATCGGATCCGGCTTCTCGATCGGCTTCTCGGAGAGCACCACGCGGTGGAACCGGCGGACGCGCCGCGCCTTGACCCGACCGGCGGCCGCATCGAAACGGACCTCGTCCTCTTCCACCACGTGCGACGCGAAG
>JAAYVT010000178.1 GCA_012517025.1 Phyllobacteriaceae bacterium
CGTGACCGTGACCGGCACGCCCGGCACCGAGGTCTTCCGCGCCCGCGTCGGGCTCGAAGCGGTCGCGTGCGCCGCCTGACGGCCGCCTCGGGACCTCGTCCGTGCCTCTCCCCGCCCGGCTCGCGGCGGCCCAGCCGCGAGTACCCGCAGCCAGTCGACGGCAACCGTCCGGCGGGCTCGCGGCATCCGGCAAAGGGCGAGATCCTCAATCCGCCTCGGCCGCGTCGGCGTCGGCATCGGCCGGCATCGCTACGAGGAGTTCGGCGAGCGTGTCGACGACCAGCCGATGGTCCTCGGCCTGCGGCAGCCCCGACACCGTGACGACGCCGATCTGACCGACGCCGCGCACCCGGATCGGATGGGCACCGCCGAACGGGGCGTAGTCGGCGAGCGGCAACAGCGACTTCTCGACGATCGTCGTGCCGCGCATCTCGTAGAGATGTTTCATGTACCAGGAACTGTGCTCGAACCGCTCGACGACGGCGCGCTTGCGGGCGATCCAGCCGGCGTTGTCGGCGGTCGTGCCCGGCATCGCGGCGAAGAACAGCGTCCGCCCGGCGATCGCCACCTCGATCGCGACGGCTCCGCCACGCCGCCGCGCTTCCGTTCGAAGCCGCCGGCCGAGCTCGAAGGCGGTGTCGGCGTCGAAGCGGGAGAACACGAGCCGCGCTTCTTCTGCGGCGAGGTCGTCGAGGATCGTCGACATCGGGGCCCTCACACGGTGAAGCGGAACTCGGCGACGCAACGCGCGATCGCCTCGGCGCTCGGCGGGAACGTCACCCCGGCGCGCGCCAGCTTCTCGTGCGACAGGCGGACGTCGCGCCGCTTGGCCCCGGTGACGGGCGTCAGCACCTCCTCCGCCCGGTCGCCGACCCCGAAGGCGTCGAGGGTGAGCTTCGCCAGCTCGAACCGCGACAGGTCGTTCGCCGAGCCGACGTGATAGGTCGACGGTGGGCAGTCGAGGATCGCGTCGAAGCGGTCGAGGAGATCGTGGACGTAGGTGATGCCGCGAAATTCGTCGGTGCGCTCGGCGAGCCGGCGCCCGGCGAGGAGCGCCAGGGCGATGTTCCATGGCACGCCGGGCGACATGCCGCAACCACGCTCGGGCAGTCCGAAGAGCCAAGTGAAGCGCAGTACCCAGAGCTTCTCGACGATCGCCGCCAGCTCCGCCTCGGCGGTGAGCTTGGTCGCGCCGTAGACGGTGTCGGGCACGGCGAGATCGCTCTCTGCATGGGGGCCGGGCTCGGGATTGCCGTTGAACACCTGCTCGGAACTGATCAGGACGAAGCCGGCGCCGACCGCTTCCGCCGCGCGCGCCAGCGCGACGGCGCCGTCGACGTTGATCCTTCGGGCGACGTCGGGATGGGCGTCGCAGAAGGCGGTGGCGGCGACGGCGGCGGCGTGGACGACGAGGTCCGGCCGGAACGCCGAGACGACCGCACCGACCGCCGTCGCGTCGGCGATGTCGAGATCGCCGACGTCGGTCGCCAGGATCTCGTCGGTGGCGGCGAAGCGGCGGACGAAGCGGCTGCCGAAGAAGCCGGCGGCGCCGGTGACGAGGATGCGGCGCGAGGCCATGTCGTTCTCTCCGTCGGGTGGAGGCGCGATCCGTCGGGCCACGGGAAGGGCGCCGGGCGCCGCGCGGGCGGGATCGCGGGGAAGGAGGGGAAGGGTCGGGGCCGACGATCGCGACCGTCGGTCCGGACCTTCGTGGCGAGCGGGCGGATCAGCCCAGCTGGATGTCGAGTTTCATGTCGTCTTCCGCCGCGTCGGCTTCCGTCTTGCCGCGAGCGGCGAAGGACTTGAGGAAGTTGACGGTGAGCGCGCTGACCACGGCACCGACGGCGAGGGCGATCACGAAGCCGAACTTGCCTTCGACCACCGGCAGGACGATCAGGCCGCCCCAGGCCGCGTAGCACTGCACCCCGAGGAGAGCGGCGACGGAAGCGCCGACGGCGGTGCCGAACATGATCGACGGGATGACGCGCAGCGGATCGGCGGCGGCGAAGGGGATGGCGCCTTCGGTGATGCCGACGCAGCCCATCAGGAACGACGCCTTGCCCGCCTCGCGCTCGTCCGGACCGTAGAGCCGGCGACCGCCGATGAGGGAGGCGAGGCCCATGCCGACGGAGGGAACCGCCACCGCCACGGCCGAGATGCCGGCGACGTTGTAGATGCCTTCGCCGACGCACAGAACCGCGAAGGCATAGGCGACCTTGTTGACCGGACCGCCCATGTCGAAGGCGATCATCATGCCCATGATCACCGCGAGCACGACGATGGAGCCGGACTGGAAGCCGCGCAGCCATTCGGTGAGCCCGGCCGTGAGGGCGGCGATCGGCGCGCCGAGCACCCACATCATCAGACCGGCGACCACGAAGGTGCCGACGATCGGGATGACGAAGATCGGCATCACCGACCGGAACACCCGCGGCACCGGGATCTTCTTCAGGTAGAACACCAGGATGCCGGCGAGCAGGCCGGCGATGATGCCGCCGAAGAAGCCGGCGCCGATCTTGGCGCCGACCATGGCGCCGATGGCGGCGGGAGCGAGCGCCGGACGGTCGGCGATCGAGAAGGCGATGTAGGCCGCCAGGACCGGGACCATCAGCGTGAAGCCGACGACGCCGATGTCGAACAGTTCCTTCAGGAACTTGGTGTCCGGAACCGCGCCTTTGCCCGAGATCATCACCGACGCGGCCAGAATGATGCCGCCGGAGACGACGAAGGGAATCATGTAGGACACGCCGGTCATCAGATGCTTGCGCGTACCCTTCAGTATTACGATCAGGTCGTTCATCTCTCCCTCCCTCGGTGAGGTCGATTTTGGATTGTACGAGGGGTCGTCAGCTCGGTTGGAGGGGCTTTGACGATGGGCAGAGCCTACGTGCGACGGCGGCGCGGCAGTATGGGAGCGGGCTGCTATCTTCTGGACAGAAGTGTCTGGAGCCCGATCCGATCGACCCCGCCGACCCGATCGAAGAGACCTCGCTTCCCGTGAAAACAGAAGCGATTTCCGGAGCGAAGACCGCCGACCCGACTCCCTCCGCGGCGGCGAGAGGGGTTCGACCGAACGTCGGAAAGGGGTGTGGCGCCAGTGAACCCTCACGGACCGTCGGGACGACCCCGGGTCGAGAAGGCGGCGGCGAACGCGAGCCGCCGGTCGAGGGTCAGCGACGGCTTTCGAGCATCCGGAAGAAGACGACGGTCAGCGCGAGCACGATGAGCAACAACACGAAGGCGGCGGCCGCGCCCTCGTTCAGGGACAGCCCGAGGAAGGCGCGCCGATAAGCGAAGAAGCTCAGCACTTCGGTCGAATTGCCGGGGCCGCCCTTGGTCAGCACATAGGGCAGATCGTAGGTGCGGAACTCGTTGATCAGCTGGATCACCACGGTGATCGCCGAGACCGGCCGCAGCATCGGCAGGGTGATGTACCAGAACTGCTGGAAGGCGCCGGCGCCGTCGACCTCGGCCGCCTCGTAGGGGTCGGTCGGCAATGCGGCGAGCCCCGCCGCCAGGATCAGCACGACGAAGGACATCTGTTGCCAGACGTCGATGCCGGCCATGGTCCACAGCGCCAGATCGGCCGAGCCGAGCCAGTCGAGCCGGGGCAGCCCCATCGTCTCCAACAGATGGTTGGCGATGCCGAGGTTCGGCTGCAGCAACATCCGCCAGATCAGCGCCACGCTGACCGGCGACATCGCCATCGGAATGGTCAGGATGGCGAAATAGATCGGCTTCGCCTTCACCGCGCGATGCAGCATCAGGGCGATGGCGAGGCCGACGACGAATTCGCCGGCGACCGTCGCCACCGAATATTTCACGGTGAGCCAGAGCGAGCTCCAGAACAGCGGGCTCGACATCACCACGGCGAAATTCTTGAACCCGACGAAGGGTTCCAGCGCGGGATGCAGCAACGTGATCGACGACAGCGAGATCACCAGCGCATAGACGAGCGGAAACCCCATCACCAGCGCCAGCGTCAGGAGACCGGGCGCGGCGAAGGCCCAGCCGTTCCGTCGATCTCTGTCGAATGAGAAGTCGAACCGCATCGCCGGACCTTCCCTCGGGTCGTGGGGAGCCGCCCGCAGCGCGGACGGCCAGGGCGGATTTGCTCCACCGCAGGGGATTATTCGTGAAACGTCACTTGGCGAGCAGCTCGCCGAGCCCCTTCGCCGCATCGGCGAGGGCCGCTTCGGGCTTGGCCTGTCCACCGGCGGCGAGCGACAGCTGCGCGCCCAGAACGTCCTCGTACTGCGCCGAATAGGCGAAGATCGGGAACGACTTGCCGGAGGCCACCACGTCCTGGGCGGTCTTGTAGAAGGGGTACTTCTTCAGCACCTCGGGGTTGGTGTAGACGTCGGCTCGGACCGGGGCGTGGCCCTCGAGCGCACGCGCCACCGAGATCTTCTCGCTCTGCACCCACTGGATGAACTTCCAGGCCGCCGCCTGGGTCTCCGGCGAGGTGTTCTTCGGAATGCCCCAGCCCCAGCCGCCGCTCTCGCCGTGCCCGCCCGGCATCACCGACAACGCCAGCTTGCCGGCGACCTTCGGGCACTTCTGGGCGTCGTCGATCTGCGGCAACATCCACCAGTAGGTGACGAAGCTGAAGGCCTCGCCCGAGCACACCAGGCGCTGGGTGTCGTCGAGGGTCGCCGACAGGGCGCCCTGCTGGGCACCGTCGCGGATGTTGGAGACGTAGAGATCGAGCGCCTTGCGGCCGGCGGGAGAATCGAGCGTCACTTTGCGCCCGGCGTCGATGTAGGAGCCGTCGACCGAGAACAGGTAGTTGGAGAACTCCATGGCGTTCGGATCGCCGCGCTGGCCCTGCATCGCGGCGCCGGCGATGCCGGCGTTCGCCTTCATGAACTTCGAGATCTCGACGTAGTCGGCGAGCGTCGTCGGCGCGGCGAGCTTCTTGCCGGTCTTCTTCTCGAAGGCGTCCTTCAGCTTCGGATCGGCGAGGAGGTCGGTGCGATAGATGAGGCCCATCGAGTAGTTGTACATCGGCACCAACGGCAGCTTGGCCTCGGTGCGGCCGAGCAGATCGAGGGTCGCCGGGATGAAGGGGGCGAGATCGAAGCCGGACTTCTCGGCGAGCGGCTTCAGATCGACCAGCCAGCCGGCGGCCGGGAATTCGCCCGCCCACAGGAAGTCGACCTCGAGCAGATTGTAGTAGCTCTCCGGCGCGACCAGCTGGGCGACCAGCTTGTCGTGCATGTCGCCGTAACCGATCTTCTCGAACTCGACCTTGATGCCGGTCTCCTTCTCGAACTGCGGCATGAGCTTCTCGATGATCTGCGTCTCCGGCACGTCTTCCATCAAAGCGCGGAGCGTGACGGGATCGGCGTGAGCGAGCGAGGTGGTCGCCGTCAGGGCCGCCACGAGCGAGGCGGCGAACGCGGTACGATTGAATGCCATCACGGACTCCTTTCACGACTCTACGAACGTCTGGCGGACGATCCGGCCCGTCGGCGGTCCGCGCGCAGCGGAAGGGGAAACCTCACTTCACACTGCCGAAGGTCAGCCCCTGGACGATGAAGCGCTGGATGAAGCGGGAGGCGACGACGAGCGGCAGCACCGCCAGCACGACGCCGGCCGAAACCTTGGCGATCTGCACGCCGTTGGAGGTCTGCAGAGCCGCCAGTGCGACCGGGATGGTCGCCGTCGACGGACCGGTCAGCACCAGGGCGAACAGGAATTCGTTCCACGACAGGATGAAGCCGAGCACGCCGGCCGCCGCGATCCCCGGCAACGAGACCGGCAGGACGACGCGCCAGAAGGCACCCCAGGCGGTGGCGCCGTCGGTCATCGCCGCCCATTCGAGATCGACCGGAATGCCCTCGAAGAACCCCATCAGGATCCAGATCAGGAACGGCAGGTTGATCGCGGCATAAGCGATGGTCAGTCCGAACACCGAGTTGGTCAGCCCCATCGAGCGGAAGAAGGCGAAGGCCGGCAGGACGATCGCCACCGGCGGCAGCATCTGCGTCGCCAACACCACGAAGCGAGCGAAGGCGCCGCCGGTGCGATGGCGGGCGAAGGCGTAGCCGGTCATCGCCGCGAAGGGCAGCGCCAGCACCACCGAACCGAGCGACACGACGAGGCTGTTCACGTAGTAACTGCCGAACCGGCCGCGCCCGAACAGCGCAGCGTAGTTGTCGAGCGTGACCTGCGGCAACAGATCGGTCGAATAGGACAGCGATTCCGGCACCAGGCTGGTGCGCAACACCCACAAGGGCGGCAGCAGCACGACCGCCGAGACCAGGATCAGCCCGAGATGCAGTCCGATGCGTCGCACGTGTCGTCTCCCTCGGGTTCGGTCGATCAACCGAGCGACGGTCGCGGGATCGCCCGCGTCGTCTCCGGATCGAAGAGATGCATGGGAAGCGGATCGAGCCACAGCGTCACCCGCGCCCCGATCGCGGCGCGAAAGCCGCGGCCGAGCCGGGCGGACGCCTCGCGGGGATCGGTGCCGACGGTCTGGCCGATCAGCACGTTCTCGACGCCGAGAGCCTCGACCGCGACGACGTCGAGTTCGAACGGCACCCGGCCGCCCTCCCCCGCCGCCTCGTGGAGATCTTCGGGGCGGAGCCCGACGATCACCTCGCGGTTCACCCACGGGCGATAGGCGGCGGCGTGGCGCTCGGGCACCGGGATCGCGGCGCCGGCGACCCTGACCGTCACCGTTTCGCCGGTCGTCTCGACCCGGCCCGGCAACAGGTTCATCGGCGGCGTGGCGAGGAAACGGGCGACGAAGGTGTCGGCGGGATCGGCGTAGACCTCGAGCGGCCGACCGACCTGGATCACCCGACCCTCGCGCATGATCACGATGCGGTCGCCCATGGTCATCGCCTCGACCTGATCGTGGGTGACGTGGACGATGGTGCGACCGAGCCGGCGGTGCAGCTTCACGAGTTCGAGCCGCATCTCGGCGCGCAGCTGGGCGTCGAGGTTGGACAACGGCTCGTCGAGCAGGAAGGCCTGCGGATCGCGGACGATGGCGCGGCCGAGCGCGACGCGCTGGCGCTGACCGCCGGACAGCGCCGCCGGTTTGCGGTCGAGGAAGGTCGAGAGGCCGAGCAGGCCCGCGGCCTCGTCGACCTTGCTGGCGATCTCGCTCGCCGGAGCGTGGCGCATCTTGAGGCCGAAGGCCATGTTCTCGCGCACGCTCATGTGCGGATAGAGCGCGTAGGACTGGAACACCACCGCGACGTTGCGGTGGCGCGGCGCCACCCCGGTGACGTCGACGCCGCCGATCTTCAAGGTGCCGGCGCTGACGCTCTCGAGGCCGGCGATCATCCGCAGCGTGGTCGACTTGCCGCAACCGGAGGGGCCGAGAAAGATCACGAACTCGCCGTCGGCGATCGAAAGATCGACGTCGCGCACGCCGTAGGCCCCGTTGGCGTAGCACTTGGACACGTGGTCGAGTTCGATCGACGCCATCGTCTGCTCCGAAGTCGCGCCGTCGCGCCGACGTCTCTACGCCCTGGTTCCGGCGAGGCAGGCCTCGCCCCGGTCCGTCGACCGCGTACCGGAGCCGCCGCGAAGGAGGGCGACGGCCGGCTTCGAGGGCAAATCTAATGTCACAAATTCAAACAATGCAAGATGCCAAATTGTCGTTTTAGAGCTCGTTCGATGATCTGTTTGTATATATTTCGTGCAAGTCGATCGGGCGAACGCACCGCCGAAACGGACGAGGGCGGGGCGACCCGTCGGTCGCCCCGCCCTCGCGCGATCGGATTCGCCGAGACCGGCGTCAGGTCATGTAGACGCCACCGGTGACGTTGACGCCCTGGCCGGTCATGAAGCGGGCGCCGTCGGAGCACAGGAACACCACCACGCCGGCGACGTCCTCGGGCGTCTCGATGCGTCCGAGCGGGGTCTGGCGGACGTAGTCGGCGACCACTTCGTCGGGGGTCATGCCGCGCAGGCGGGATTCCCACTCGACCTCGCGGCTCTGCATGCTGGTCCGCACGAAGCCCGGACAGACCGCGTTGACGCGGATGCCCAGCGGCGCGAGTTCGCGCGCCAGCGCCTGGGTCCAGCCGAGCACGGCGAATTTGCTCGCCGAATAGTGCGCCAGCAGCGGCGCGCCGACCTTGGCGGCGAGCGAGGCGGTGTTGACGCTCACGCCGGTCCCGGTCGCCGCGAAATGGCGGGCGACGATCTGGTCGGTCAGGAAGATGCCGCGCGAATTGACCGAGAAATTGAAGTCCCAGTCCTCGTCGGTGAGCTCGAGCGCCGGCCGCATGGTCGACACGCCGGCGTTGGCGATCAGGATCTCGCAGCCGCCGAGCCGGTCGAGCGCCGTCGCGAACCCGGCCTCGACCGAAGCGCGATCGCGCGCGTCGACGCCGACCGCCACGGCGTCGCCGCCGATCTCGGCCGCCGCCCGCTCCGCCGCCGCGGCGTCGAGATCGGCGACGGCGACGCGGACGCCCTGGAGCGTCAGCAGCGTGGCGATGGCGCGCCCGATGCCGACCGCACCGCCGGTGACGAAAGCGCGCTTGCCGGCGAGATCCGGGTAGCGCGGCGACGGAAGAGTATGGCCTGTCATGGATCACTCCCGGGACCGAAGGAATGATCACGCCTATAACAGACGCACAGGTTCATGTGAACTTTTTTGTTTGATTATGTTCGTTTCTTCGCTATGGTTCAAAGCGTCGGTGCGGCCACGCGCCGCCTCCCTCGCGACCGGGACACCTCATGACGACTTCCCCTTCCCCCGACGACGCGACGCACGGATCGACGAGAGCGCGACTTCTGTCGCCGGCCCGTCACGACCGCATCCTCGAGCTGTTGCGGACCAAGGGTGCGGCTTCGGTCGTCGAGATCGCGCAGACGCTTGCGGTGTCGGAGATGACGGTGCGCCGCGACCTCGCCGAGCTCGAGCAGGCCGGCCGGCTCGCCCGCGTGCACGGCGGCGCGGTGGCTCGGCCGACCGTCGATCCGGTGGCGATGGACCGCGAGGAGCCGACCTTCGCCGCCCGTCTCGAGCGACGCCGCGACGCCAAGGCGCGGATCGCGGCGGCGGCCTTCTCGCTGGTGTCGAGCTGCCGGACGATCGCGCTCGACGTCGGCACCTCGACCTACATTCTCGCCGAGCTGCTGCGGGACCTGTCGCTCGCCAAGGTGTTCACCAACAGCCTGCGCGTCGCCAACGCTCTCGTCGGCACCGCCCCGGACGTCTACCTGCCGGGCGGGCGGCTGCGCGGCGAGGAGATGGCGATCGACGGACCGACCGCCATCGCCCAATTCGAGGCGCTGTGGTTCGACGTGGCGGTGATCGGCGTCTCCGGCGTCACCGCCGACGGTCTCTTCGACTACTCGCCCGAGGACACCGAGATGAAGCGCGTCTATCTGCGCCGCGCCGGCCAGCGGATCGTGCTGTGCGATTCCTCGAAATTCCGCCGCATGTCGCTGGTCCGGGTCGGTTCCTTCGCCGAGATCACGACCCTGATCACCGAGGCGCCGCCGCCGCCCGACGTGGCCGACGCGCTGGCGCGCGACGGCGTCGACCTGATCATCGCTCCGGATCTGCCGTGAGCGTGCCCGTCCACCGACGATCGAATACCCCCCACCCGCGGAGCGGGCCACACGAATCCCCAGTACCCGCCAGCCGGGTCTCAGTTCAGGAGCACGAGATGATTTTCGATTTCTTCGGCTCGAAGAAGAAGGCCGTCATCGCCATGGCGCACATCGGCGCGCTGCCCGGCAGCCCGCTCTACGACGCCGCCGGCGGCCTCGACAAGTTGATCGAGGGCGTGCTCGCCGACGTCGAGAAGCTGCAGGCCGGCGGCGTCGACGCGATCATGTTCGGCAATGAGAACGATCGTCCCTACGTGTTCAAGGCGTCGGCCCATTCGATCGCGGCGATGACCGCGGTGGTGCAGGCGGTCAAGCCGGCGCTGAAGGTGCCCTTCGGCGTCAACTATCTGTGGGATCCGACCGCCAGCGTCGCCATCGGCGCGGTGACCGGCGCCAAGTTCGTGCGCGAGATCTTCACCGGCGTCTTCGCCTCCGACATGGGCGTGTGGAACACCGATTGCGCGACGCCCGCCCGGCTGCGCCACGACCTCTCCCGCGACGACATGAAGATGCTCTTCAACATCAACGCCGAGTTCGCCCATCCGCTCGACCAGCGGCCGATCGAACTGCGCGCCAAGAGCGCGGTGTTTTCCTCGCTCGCCGACGCCATCCTCGTCTCCGGCCCGATCACCGGCCAGCCGGCCGAGCAGTCGAACCTGGTCAAGGTCGCAGAGGCGGTCACCGAGGTTCCGGTCTTCGCCAACACCGGCGTCAACGTCGACAACGTCCGCGACGTCCTGTCGGTCGCCTCCGGCGTGGTCATCGGCACCCACTTCAAGGTCGACGGCAACACCTGGAACCCGGTCGACGGCGCCCGCGTCGAGCGCTTCATGAACGTGGTCGAGAGCCTGCGCTGAGCCACCGGCCGAGACGGCCCGCGCGAACGCGCGGTCCGTCTCCGTCGCCTCCCCTGCCGATGCCGCCCGGATCCCTCGCGGGGACCGGACGGCGTCTCCGCCGTTCCCTCTCGCGAGCCTCGCCATGCGCTGCGTCCTCGGCCTCGACATCGGCACCACCTCGACCATCGGCATCCTGATCGCGCTGCCGAACCGCGTCCTCGGCCTCGTGTCGCGACCGGTGACGCTGTCGTCGCCGCGCGGCGGCTGGGCGGAGGAAGATCCGAACCAGTGGTGGGCGAACGTCTGCGAGATCACCCGTGAGCTCCTCGCCGTCTCCGGCGTCGCCGCCGCCGACGTCGCCGGCATCGGCGTCACCGGCATGCTGCCGGCGGTGCTGCTGCTCGACGCTGACGGCCGGTTGCTGCGGCCGTCCATCCAGCAGAGCGATGCCCGCTGCGGCGCCGAGGTCGCGGAGCTCAGGGTCGAGCGCGACGAGGCCGCCTTCATCGCCAAGGCCGGCAACGGCATCAATCAGCAGCTCGTCACCGCCAAGCTGCGCTGGATCGAACGGCACGAGCCGGAGGTCTTCGCCCGCATCGCCACGGTGTTCGGCTCCTACGACTGGATCAACTGGCGGCTCACCGGCGAACGCGCGGCCGAACAGAACTGGGCGCTCGAGGCCGGGTTCGTCGACGTCCGTCGCGGCGCGATCGACGACGATCTGGTCGCGCTCTCCCATCTGCCGCGCGCCGCGGTGCCGCGCCGCTCGGTGTCGCACGAGATCCTCGGTCGGGTGACGGCGGAGGCCGCCGCCACGACCGGGCTC
>JAAYVT010000179.1 GCA_012517025.1 Phyllobacteriaceae bacterium
CAACGTCCCGATGCTCGGCGCCGGCGACAAGGTCTTCTTGGAAGGCGTGTATTCCAAGGGCGCGGTCGGCTATGCTATCCTCAACGGCATCGGCTCCACAACGGCCGGCGTATATGCGGATGTCAACAAGTACAACTGGACGGCCGACGCGAACGCTGCGGCTAACGGCGATGCCAAGCTGACCACCGCTTGGTCGGTCACCGGTGGTCTGAACCACAACTTCTCCAAGACCATTGAAGCGAACCTCGGTGCGTCCTATGCGAAGGTCGACTCCGACGGCGTCGCGTGGGCTCTCGACTACTCGCAGATCATCGTCGGCGGCGACCTTCGTTGGAAGCCGGCTGCGGGCTTCTACATCGCCGGTGCGATTGATTTTCGTAAGGTCGATTTCGGTGCCACTGCGAACGCTGCTGGTTACCGCGACAACGGTGCTTGGCTCGGCACCATCCGCGTGCAGCGCTCCTTCTGATCTCCTTCGAGATCGGAATTTCGATCGGAA
Source organism: Phyllobacteriaceae bacterium (assembly GCA_012517025.1). Taxonomy (GTDB): domain Bacteria; phylum Pseudomonadota; class Alphaproteobacteria; order Rhizobiales; family Ancalomicrobiaceae; genus Pinisolibacter. Next base: position 500 of record JAAYVT010000179.1, read on the forward strand.
CCCGGCGGGCAACCGCCGGGTTCTGTCGTTTCGGCCGGAATTTCCGCCGAGGCGCCGGATCTTCGCCGGCCGACGTTGCCGCGCGGTCGCGACGGGTTGCTCGGGCTTCGCCGCGTGTTAATCTCTGCCCCGAATTCGACGGCGGCGGCGCTCCGGGTGTCGGCCGTCGGGCGATCGGATCGTCCGATCCGATCGGATCCGCGTCATCGGGGAGCCGCTTCATGCGCAGATTCGGTTGGATTCTGCCCGACGTCCTGATCGCCGCGGGCGCGACCGCCGTCGCCGGCGGCCTCGCCTTCGCCCCGATCGCCGCCGACGTCGCGTCGCGGACCGCCGCGCAACTGGCGCAGGAAGGGCGGGGCTGGGCGACGGTGTCGATCGACGGCCGCGACGTCACACTGACCGGCGTCGCCCCGGAACCCACCGACCGCACGCTGGCGGCGGAGAGCGCCGACCGCGTGTTCGGCGTCCGTGTCGTCGCCGACGCCACCACGGTGCTGCCCTTCGCCTCGCCCTATCCGTTCGGTCTGGAGCGCGATGCCGCCGGCGTGAAGGTGATCGGCGCCTACCCGAGCGCCGCGACGCGGGCGGAAATTTCGCAGCGGATGGTGCGAGCGCTTCCCGGTGCCGCCGTCGCCGACGACACCACTCTGGCGCGCGGTGCGCCCGCCGATTTCGCCGGCCGCGCCGATTTGGCCGCGACGGTGGTCGCCGATCTCGCGACCGGATCGGCGATGTGGTCCGGCGACGTGCTGACGATTTCCGGCGACCCGCGCGACTTCGCCGCCCGCCAGGCGATCGATCGCCGTCTCGCCGAGGCCCTGCCGAAAGGGGCGTCGGTCTCCACCGATCGATTGCGCACGCCGCCGCCGCCGCGCTGGTCGTTCTCAGCGACGCTCGAAGACGGTCGTGTGGTGCTCGACGGCTTCCTGCCCGACGAGGCGACCAAAGCACGGGTTCTCGCTGCGGCGAAGGCTGCCTTCGCCGCCGGTGTCGTCGATCGCACGGTGGTCGCGCCGGGCGCCGCTCCGGGAACCGTGGCGGCGATCGACTTCTCGATCGAGGCGCTGGCGAAATTGACGCAGGGTGGCGCCAAGGTGGATCCCGCCGGCTACACGATCGCCGGCCGTCCGCGCACCTGGGAGATCTACCGTGATCTCGAGCAACGCCTGCACGGCGACGCCGTCGGCGGCCTCCGGATCGTCGGAGACGGTCTCGTCGCGCCGGCCCCGGTTCCCTACCGCGTCGCGATGCGGGCGGACAACGGCAAGGCGACCGTCGAGGGCTGGGTCCCCGACACGGCGGCGCACGAGGCGCTGCTCGCGGCGCTGCGGGCCGGCTTCGGCACGGTCGACGATCGCCTGGAACTCGCGCCCGGCGCGCCGAAGGGCTTCGTCGACACGCTGATCGGGTTGGTCCCCTCGCTCGCTCGCCTCGGCGATCTTCGGTTCGAACTCGCCGACGGTGCGGCGGAGGTGCGGGCGACGGCGCCGACGGCGGCGCTCGGCGAGCGGATCCTGGCGCGGATCCGCGCGTTGCTGCCGACCGGGGTGGCGCTGAAGACCGGCGACGTCGCCGTCGCGCCACCGCCGACGCAAGTCGACGCCGCCACCTGTCAGACCGATCTCGCCCGGGTGCAGAGCGGCGAGAAGATCCATTTCGCCACCGGTGAGGCGACGCTCGGCGACGACAGCACGCGCATCCTCGACGCCCTGGTGGTCGCCGCGCTGGCGTGCCGGACCGCCCACGTCACCGTCGAGGGGCATACCGATTCGGAAGGCGATCCGGCCGCCAATCAGGCGCTGTCGGAAGCCCGCGCCCGTGCGGTCGTCGAGCGCCTCGTCGCCTCCGGCATCGAAGCCGATCGTCTGACGGCGATCGGTTACGGCGAAACCCGCCCGATCGCCGACGACGCGACGCCGGAGGGGCGGCAACAGAATCGCCGGATCGATTTCCGCGTCGAGTGAGGAGGAGCGACATGGTCTATCTGATTTCGCAACTCTGGCCGTTGATGGTCTGCGCCTTCGTCGCCGGCGGCATCGTCGGCTGGCGTCGCGGTCGCCAGTCGCGAGTGAGGAGCGCGACGTCATGGTGATGCTGATCGTCGAAACCTTTCTCCTGATGTTCCTGTCGGCGTTGCTCGGCACCGTGCTGGGCAGCCTGATGGCCGAAGCCTTCGGGGGTGACGAGCCGACCGATCGGCCGTGGCTGCGCGAACCGGTCGCCGTACCCGCGCCGCCGGTGCTGCCGGCGCCGCCGACCCTGCTCGCCGACGACGAACGGGCGCGCCTAGCCGCCTCGCTGGCCGCGAGCACGGCGCCGCAACCGACCGAGGTCGCGCCGGTGGAGCCGGTCATCGTACCCGTGGAGCCCGTGGCCGCTCCAGTGGAGCCGGAACCGGTGCCGGAGCCGGTGGCCGAGCTCTCCGCCGTCGTCGCCCCTGCGGAACCTCCGCCGGAAGCTCCCCCGGTGGCGGCGGCCGACGCCGCGCGGGCGGCGGAAGCCGACGCGCACGGCGCTCGTCCCGCCGGGCTGGTCGAGCCGCGCCGGGGCGCTGCCGACGATCTCAAACGAATCAAGGGGATCGGTCGCCAGAACGAGGCTCGCCTCAACGGTCTCGGGGTCTGGCACTTCGATCAGATCGCCGCCTGGACGCCGGAGAACATCCGTTGGGCGGGCTCGTTCCTCGCCTTCCAGGGCCGCATCGAGCGCGAGGACTGGGTCGGGCAGGCGAAGGTGTTGGCGGCCGGTGGCACCACCGACTTCGCCGCCCGCGTCGACGCCGGCGAGGTTCCGACCTCGAGCACCTGAGGCTTCGGCCCGCGTCGACGTCTCAGGCGCCGACGCGGTCGAGGAAGGCGACGAGACCGTCGATCGACACCGGGTCGTCGAACAACGGCGCATGGCCCTCGTCGGCGACGAACTGCGCCTCGACGCCCGGTCGGCGCGCCACCATCGCCGCAACCGTTTCCGGCGACAGGAGATCGGACAACGTTCCGCGCACCACCAGGGTCGGGCAGGCGAGGGCGTCGAAGCCGGCCCACAGGTCGGGCATCGGCGTCTCCGGAGAGATCGCCTCGAGCGTGCGGCCGAGCGCCGCATCGTAGTCCATCGCCGGGCGACCGCCGACGTCGCGGAACAGCCGCCGCGCGAACCGTTCGAAACCGGCGGCGTCGAGGCGGGGATATTCGCCGCGGTTGACGTGCGCCATGGCGGCGGTGAGGTCGGCCCAGGAGATCGATTCCGGCAGGGCGCGGCCGACGTATCCCTTGATCCTGAGCAGGCCGGAGAGCTCGATCACCGCGCCGATGTCGTTGAGCACCGCCGCCGC
>JAAYVT010000180.1 GCA_012517025.1 Phyllobacteriaceae bacterium
GGCGAGAGCATCCGCGTCTTCCCGCTGTCGAATTGGACCGAACTCGACATCTGGCAATACATCCTGCTCGAGAACATCCCGATCGTGCCGCTCTATTTCGCCGCCCCCCGGCCGGTGGTCGAGCGCGACGGCCAGCTGATCATGGTCGACGACGACCGCTTCCCACTCGCCCCCGGCGAGACGCCGGAGATGCGCATGGTGCGTTTCCGCACCCTCGGCTGCTACCCGCTCACCGCCGCGATGGAGAGCACCGCCGCCACCCTGCCGGAGATCGTGCGCGAGATGCTGGTCGCCCGCACCTCCGAGCGCTCCGGCCGCCTGATCGACCACGACGAGGCCGCCTCGATGGAAAAGAAGAAGAAGGACGGGTACTTCTGATGTTCGTCGAAAAAGCCGATGCCGCCGCCTTCACCGACTATCTCGCCCGCCACGAGCGCAAGAGCCTGCTGCGGTTCCTCACCTGCGGCTCGGTCGACGACGGCAAGTCGACCCTGATCGGTCGCCTGCTGTGGGACACCAAGCTGCTGTTCGAGGATCAGCTGCAGAGCCTGACCCGCGACAGCAAGCGCCACGGCACCGTCGGCGAGGACATCGACTTCGCCCTCCTCGTCGACGGCCTCGAGGCCGAGCGCGAGCAGGGCATCACCATCGACGTCGCCTATCGCTTCTTCGCCACCGAGAAGCGCAAGTTCATCGTCGCCGACACCCCCGGCCACGTCCAGTACACCCGCAACATGGCGACCGGCGCCTCCAACGCCGACCTCGCCGTGCTCCTGGTCGACGCCCGTCGCGGCATCCTCACCCAGACCCGGCGCCACGCCTTCATCGCCTCGCTGCTCGGCATCCGCCACGTCGTCCTCGCGGTCAACAAGATCGACCTGATGGGCTACGACGAGGCGGTGTTCCGCCGCATCGTCGCCGATTTCGAGGCCTTCGCCGCCGATCTCGGCTTCGCCACCCGGGTCGCGGTGCCGCTCTCGGCGCGCTTCGGCGACAACGTGCTCGATCGCGGCGACGCCATGCCCTGGTACCACGGCCCGACCCTGGTCGAGCACCTGGAGACGGTCGAGGTCGATCGCGACCGCACCGCCGCGCCGTTCCGCATGCCGGTGCAGTGGGTCAACCGCCCCGACCTCGACTTCCGCGGCTTCTCCGGCACCATCACCTCCGGCTCCATTCGCCCCGGCGATGCGATCGTCGTCGCCAAGTCCGGCCGCACCTCCACCGTCGCCTCGATCGTCACCTTCGACGGCGACCGCGACGAGGCCGGCGCCGGCGAGGCGGTGACGCTGACGCTCGCCGACGAGATCGACGTCTCGCGCGGCGACGTGCTGGCCAAGCCCGATGCCCGCCCGGAGGTCGCCGACCAGTTCGCCGCTCATCTGATCTGGATGGCCGACGAGCCGGCGATGCCCGGGCGCTCCTATTTCCTCAAAATCGGCACCAAGCTGGTCTCCGCCCAGATCACCGAGATCAAGCACAAGATCGACGTCGACTCCTTCGGTCGTCTCGCCGCCAAGCAATTGGCGTTGAACGAGGTCGCCGTGGTCAACGTGGCGCTGTCGGAGGCGATCGCCTTCGACCCCTACGCCGTCGACCACGACACGGGCGCCTTCATCGTCATCGACCGGCTCACCAACCTGACGGTCGGCGCCGGCATGATCGACTTCGCCCTGCGCCGCGCCGCCAACATCCATTGGCAGGCGCTCGACGTCGACAAGCGGGCCCGCGCCGAGGCGAAGGGCCAGCACCCGGTTGTGCTGTGGTTCACCGGCCTGTCCGGTGCCGGCAAGTCGACCATCGCCAATCTGGTCGAGAAGAAGCTGCACGTCGCCGGCCGGCACACCTACGTGCTCGACGGCGACAACGTCCGCCACGGCCTCGCCAAGGATCTCGGCTTCTCCGCCGCCGATCGGGTCGAGAACATCCGCCGCGTCGCCGAGACGGCGAAACTGTTCGTCGACGCCGGGCTGATCGTGCTGACCGCCTTCATCTCGCCCTTCCGCTCCGAGCGGCGGCTGGCGCGCGACATCCTGGAGCCCGGCGAATTCGTCGAGATTCACGTCGCCACCCCGCTCGAAGTCGCCGAGGCGCGCGATCCCAAGGGCCTCTACGCCAAGGCGCGGGCCGGAAAGCTGGCCAACTTCACCGGCATCGACAGCCCCTACGAGGCGCCGGAGGCGGCCGAACTGGTGCTCGACACCACCTCGGCCGACGCCGACACCCTGGCCGATCGGGTGATCGCTCATTTGCGCGCGAACGGGTACGTTTGAGCCGAACCGGCGGGGACGAACGCCGCCGCGAGGAAACGACCGATGACGCGCAAGGACCTGCTCGACGCCCTGACCGTGCTCGCCCGCGAGGCCGGCGACGCGGTGATGGCGGTCTACGCCTCCGACTTCGACGTCGCGGTGAAGACCGACGCCTCGCCGGTCACCCGCGCCGACGTCGAGGCGGAGCGAATCATTCTCGCCGGCCTCGCCCGCCTCGCCCCCGACGTGCCGGTGATCGCCGAAGAGGACTGCGCCGCCGGCCACCGCCCCGAGATCGGCCCGCTGTTCTTCCTGGTCGACCCGCTCGACGGCACCAAGGAATTCGTCTCCCGGAACGGCGAGTTCACCGTCAACATCGCCCTGATCGAGAACGGCGAGCCGGTTCTCGGCGTCGTCTTCGCCCCCGCCCTCGGCCGGTTGTGGCGCGGCGCCCGCGGCCTCGGCGCCGAATGCGTCGGCCTTTCCGACGGCTCGGTCCGCCCGATCGCCGTCCGCGCCGCGCCGAAGGACGGCCTCGTCGCCGTCGGCAGCCGCTCGCACGGCGGCCCCGAAACGACGCGCTGGCTGGAGGCCTTCCCGGTCGCCGCCTTCACCACCGCCGGGTCGTCGCTGAAGCTCTGTCTGGTCGCCGAAGGCGCCGCCGATCTCTACCCCCGCCTCGGTCGCACCATGGAATGGGACGTCGCCGCCGGCGACGCGGTGCTCCGGGCGGCGGGCGGCCTCGTCACCCGCCTCGACGCCACCCCCCTCGCCTACGGCAAGCGCGACCGCCCCGACGAGGCCGACTTCGCCGATCCCCCCTTCGTCGCCTGGGGCGACCCCGGCCTGATCCGCCCGACCTGAGCGCGGCGGTCGACACGGCGGCGGCGAGGCGCGATGATCGCGGTTCGATCCGCCGCCCCGGAGGTCCGCCATGTCGACGCCCGATCCCGCCTTCGACGCCTTCCTCGACCGCCTGCCGAAGGCCGAGCTGCACGTCCACATCGAGGGCACGCTGGAGCCGGAGACGATCTTCGCGCTCGCCGCCCGCAACCGCGTCGCCCTCGCCTACCCCGACGTCGAGACGCTGCGCGCGGCTTACGCCTTCCACGATCTGCAATCGTTCCTCGACATCTATTACGCCGGCGCCAGCGTGCTGCTGACCGCCGACGACTTCCACGACATGGCCGCGGCCTATCTCGAGAAGGCGGCGGCGGACGGCGTGATCCGCGCCGAGATCTTCTTCTATCCGCAGACCCACACCGCGCGCGGTGTCGCCATGGCGACGGTGATCGAGGGCCTCGGCCGGGCGCTCGACGAAGCGCGGGCGAAGGGCATGAGTTGCGACCTCATCCTGTGCTTCCTGCGCCATCTGTCGGAGGAGGACGCCGTCGCCACGCTCGAAGCGGCGCTGCCCTTCCGCGATGCCTTCATCGGCGTCGGGCTCGATTCGAGCGAGGTCGGCCACCCGCCGGAGAAATTCGCCCGCGTCTTCGCCGAGGCCCGTCGCCACGGTCTGCACGTGGTCGCCCACGCCGGCGAAGAGGGACCGCCGGCCTACATCCGTAGCGCCCTCGACGTCCTCGGCGTCGAGCGGATCGACCACGGCGTGCGCTGTCTCGAGGACGCCGAGCTGACCGCCCGGCTGGCGCGCGAGCGAATGGCCTTGACCGTCTGCCCGTTCTCCAACGTCCGGCTGAAGGTCTGCGAGACCCTCGCCGCTCATCCCTTGAAGCGGATGCTCGACGCCGGCCTCGCCGTCACCGTCAATTCCGACGATCCGGCCTATTTCGGCGGTTATCTCGGGGCGAACCTGCGCGAAACCTGCGCCGCGCTGGGGCTGACGCGCGCCGAGGCGGTGACGATCGTCCGCAACGGCCTCGCCGCGAGCTTCGTCGACGCGGCGACCCGCGCCGCCTTCCTCGCCCGGCTGGAGGCGGCGGTCGCCGCCGGCTGAGCCGCGCCTCGGCGACGAGGCGTCATGTCGGCGTCATCGAGCGGGTGTTTGTCGGGGGTCGGATTGACCGCGGTCGCCGGGGGGCGACAGCAGACCGACGAGGCCGAAATGCTCGCACGCTCACTCTTCGCCACCGCCCTGTTGTCCGCCGTCTTCACGACGCCGGTCGCCGCGCAGACGATCTACCCGCTCGACCGGGCGGAGATCCTGGCCGGCTCGAAGTTCGACCTCAAGGTCGAGTTCCCCGGCGCCGTTCCCGCCGGCGACGTCAAGGTCACCGTCGACGGCAAGGACGCGGCCGAGGTCTTCGGCATGAAGCCGCAGATCGTCGAGAAAGAGGACGGCCACGACCTGACCGCCTATTGGCTGCGCGGCGTGTCGCTCGCCAAGGCCGGCAAGGTGAAGATCGAGGCCACCGCCGCCGGCAAGACCGCCTCCGTCGGCTGGGAAGTGTTCGACACGCCGAAGGGCCGCGTCGCCAAGAACGTCATCCTGTTCATCGGCGACGGCTTCTCGATCGCCCATCGCACCGCCGCCCGCATCATGTCGAAGGGCCTGCACGAGGGCCGTTACGGCGGCGAGCTCGCCGTCGACGACATGCCCCACATGGCGCTGATCTCGACCGCCGGCACCGATTCGATCGTCACCGACAGCGCCAACGCGATGAGCGCCTATACGACCGGCCACAAGTCCTGCGTCAACGCGCTCGGCGTCTATTGCGCGTCGAACAAGAACAATCTCGACCATCCCAAGGTCGAGACCATCGGCGACCTCCTCAAGCGCGAGACCAAGATGGCGGTCGGCGTCGTCACCAACTCGGAGATCGAGGACGCCACCCCGGCCGGCGTGGTCGCCCACACCCGCAAGCGCGCCGACTTCGACGACATCGTGAAGATGTTCTACGACGTCAAGCCCGACGTCATCATGGGCGGCGGCAGCCCGCACTTCCTCGCCAAGACCACCCCCGGTTCCAAGCGCAAGGACGACGTCGACTATCTGAAGAAGTTCGAGGACGCCGGCTACGCCTTCGTCACCACCAAGACGGAGACGGAGAAGGCCGTCGCCGACGGCAAGACCAAGATCCTCGGCCTCTACAACACCGGCAACGTCGACGGTGCGCTCGACCTCAAGTATCTGAAGAAGGGCACCGTCTCCAAGTTCCCGGATCAGCCCGACGTGGTCGACGAGACCAAGGCGGCGATCGCCACCCTGTCGAAGAACCCCGACGGCTTCTTCCTGATGGTCGAGAGTGCCCGCATCGACAAGTATTCGCATTCGCTCGACCCGGAGCGCGCGATCTTCGACACCATCATGCTCGACGACGCGGTGAAGGCGGCGAAGGAATTCGCCGCAAAGAACGACGACACCATGATCATCGTGGTCGCCGATCACGCCCATCCGGTGTCGATCATCGGCACCTATGACGACGACCGTCCGGGCCAGACGCCGCGCGAGAAGCTCGGCACCTACGCCGACGCCGCCGAGCCGAACTACGGCCCGGTCGACGCCGAGGGCTATCCGACCGACATCGACGTCTCCAAGCGCATCGCCCTCAACTTCGGCACCACGCCGGACACCTGCTTCAACGCCAAGCCGTTCATGGACGGCGAGAACGTGCCGGCGGTGGCGGGCGCCACCAAGGGCACCTACGTCGAGAACCCGAAGAACTGCGAGCGTCCCGGCGCCGTCCACGTCACCGGCAACCTGCCGTTCGACGCCTCCTCGGGCGTCCACTCCGGCGACGACGTGGTGCTGACGGCGATGGGCCCGGGCTCGGAAGTGTTCCACGGCCGCCTCGACAACACCCGCGTCTTCCGCGCCATGGTGACGGCGCTGGGTCTGGCCAAGTGAGGCCCGCCATGCGCGATCCATCCTCCGGATCGTCGAACGTTCGGCTCTCGCGGCGAGGTTTCCTCGCCGCGAGCGTCCTTTGGGCCTCGTCGCCCGGCGCAGCGTGGGCGGAAGCCCCGACGCCGCTCACCTTCGACGGCCTCTATTCGGAATTCGGCGTGCGCGGACTGGTGTTCTCGGCGCTGGTCAAGGCCTCGGCCGGCCGCCGCGTCGCGATCGTCGGCTACATGGCCCCGCCGCTCAAGGCGGAGGCCGCCTTCTTCGTGCTCACCCGCGAACCGCTCGCCATCTGCCCGTTCTGCCAATCCGACGCCGACTGGCCGTCGGACATCGTGGTGGTGCGGCTCGCCGAGGCGAGCCCGATCGTCTCGGCCGGCACCCGGGTCACCGTCACCGGCCGGCTCGAGGTCGGGCCGGCGGTCGATCCGGACACCGGCTTCGTCAGTCAGTTGAGGATCGTCGATGCCGCCTATGTCCGAGGCCCCTGACGGGGACGGGAAGCTGCTGAGGCTGGAGGGAATCGAGGTCGTGCACGGGCGCGGCGCCGCCTCGCCCTTCACGGCGTTGTCGATCGACCGCCTCGAGGTCGCGGCCGGCACCTCGCTCGGCATCGCCGGCCCTTCCGGCGCCGGCAAGTCGACCCTGTTGCACCTCGTCGCCGGGCTGCTCGGCCCGAGCGCCGGCGCGGTGTATTGGGACGGCCGACGCATCGACGTCGGCGACGAGGGCACGCGCGACCGCTTCCGTCGCGACACGATCGGCTTCGTCTTTCAGGATTTCCATCTCGTCGACGAGCTGTCGGTGATCGAGAACGTGCTGCTGCCGGCGCGGTTCGCCACCTGGCGCGCCGACCGGGAGATGCGGGCGCGGGCGCGCGGGCTGGTCGAGGTGGTCGGCCTGATCGACCCCGACCGCCGCGCCGTCGATCTGTCGCGCGGCGAACGGCAACGCGTCGCGGTGGCGCGCGCCTTGTTCGGGCGCCCGCGCCTGCTCATCGCCGACGAGCCGACCGCCAGTCTCGATGCGGAGAACGGCGCGGCGATCGCCGAGCTTCTGGTGACCACGGCGCGGGAGAGCGAGGCGACCCTCCTGGTCGCGGCGCACGACCGGACGCTGCTCGACCGGCTCGATCGGGTGATCACCCTCGCCGGCGGACGAATCGTCGAGGAGAAGACGCGATGAATCCCTGGCCGATGATCCTCGGCGATCTGCGCGGCCTGAAGCGGGTCGGCGCGGTGATCGTGGTTCTGGTGGCGGTGGCGGTGGCCGTCGGCATCGCGCTCGGCGCGCAGGAGCGGGCCTTCCGCCGCGCCGCCAACGCCGCCGCCGACGACTTCCCGCTGATCGTCGGCGCCGCCGGCAGTCCGTTCCAGCTGGTGCTCTCCACCGTCTATCTGCGGCTCGAGGCCTTGCCGTTGATGGAAGGCGAGGTGCTGCGGCGGCTCCAGGCCGACCCCCGCGTCGAGGCGGCGGCGCCGATCGCCTTCGGCGACGTCGTCCGCGGCCACCCGGTGATCGGCACCACCGCCGACTTCGCCGGCCGGTGGGGCCGGCTCGCCGCCACCGAGGGACGGATGTTCGCGGCGGAAGGCGAGGCGGTGGTCGGCGCGGCGGCGACGATTGCGGTCGGCGAGACCTTCTCGCCGTCGCACGGCCATGCCGGCGGCGACCATCACGCCCTCGGCGAGGCCGATCCCGACGAGGCGAAACACGTCCACGCCGAGACCCATTACACCGTGGTCGGCCGTCTCGCCCCGACCGGCGGTCCGTGGGACCGGGCGGTGCTGGTGCCGGTGGAGACCGTCTGGGAGACCCACGGCCTCGGCAACGGCCACACGAGCGAGGACCACGTCGGCACCCCCTTCGACGCGGCGAAGCTGCCCGGCCTGCCGGCGATCGTGGTCAAGCCGAAGTCCTTCGCCGCCGCCTATCAGCTGCGCTCGGAAGGACGCGGCCAGGGGCTCGCGGCGCTGTTTCCGGCCGAGGTGCTGGTCGACCTGCACCAGGTGATCGGCGATGTCGGGCGGGTGCTCAAGGTCGCCTCGGCGCTCGACGACGGTCTCGTCTTCCTCGCCGTGACGGCGCTGCTCGTCACCGTCGGGGGCTTGCGCCGGCGGCGCTACGCGGTGCTGCGGGCGCTCGGGGCGCCACGCCGCTTCATTCTGCTGACGGTGTGGGGCGAAGCCGCGATCCTGACCGCGATCGGCGCGCTCGCCGGGCTGGCGCTCGGCTGGGGCGCGGCACGGGTGGTCTCGGCGCTGCTCGCCGCCGAAAGTGGGCTGGTGATCCCGGTGCGGCTGGAGACGCCCGACCTGCTGTGGGCCGGCGTGGTGTTCCTCGCCGGAACCGTGTTCGCGCTGGTGCCGGCGGTGCTCGCCGGGCGTGGCCGGATCGTCGACGGCTTGGCGAGTTGACGGCTGGACGAGCCGAGCTCAGTCGACCGCCAGGATGACGTGATCGGCGTCGAAGGCGGCGGTGACGGCGTCGCCCTCGACGAGCCCCAGATCCTCGACGTGGGCGCGCGGCACCACCGCGACGATGGTCTTGCCGCCGCCGATGTCGACCCGGACCTCGCTGTTGACCTCGGCGTCGAGCCGCGACAACACCCGGCCGGGGAAGGCGTTGCGGCGCCGGCCGGCGGCCTCCTCGGCGGCGAGCAGATGCACGAACGACGCCTTGACCAGGGCGAGCACCCGACGCCCGAGGGTGAGATCGAGATCCTCGACCGAGGCGTTGGTGACGATCGAACGGATCGCAGCGTCCTCGGAGACGCGCAGCGTCACCTCGACGTCGACCGGCCAGCGACGCACCTCGACCACTTCGGTCTGGAACACGTTGCGGGCCGAGATCTTGCGGCCGATCGTCCACAACAGCGCGTTCTCGAGCCCCTCGGTGCCCTCCTCGGCGATGACCGTCGAGATGCGCGCCAGACGCTCCTCGAGCCGGTGGAAGGTGGCGATCAGCCGCCGCCCCGCCTCGGTCACCTCGGCGCCGCCGCCGACCCGCCCGCCGGCCTTGGTGAGGAAGGCCGGGGTCGGCAACAGGTTGTTGATGGCGTCGACCGCCTCCCAGGCGGTCTTGTAGGAGAAGCCGGTGGCCTTGGCCGCCTTGGTGATCGAGCGGTGCTCGGCGACCGCCTCGAGCAGACGGATGCGTTCGCGGGCGACGAGCAGTCGTCCGCCGTCGGATCGCAGGGCGAGGTAGGCGTCGATCTTGCCGTCGGTCATCTGGGAATCTCGAAAGGGTCTTTCCGATCAGTCTATTCCGCGTGCGCGCAAATGGGCAGTCGCGATGTCACGGAGCCGGCGGTCCGAGCCGGACGGCGACGTCGCGCGGGCGCGCGGTGTAGGGCCAGGAGGTGACGATCACGTCGGCGCCGGCGGCGACGTAGGCGGCCGCGTTGGTCGGCGAGATCCCGCCGGCGGCGGCGACCAGCGTCGGCAGGCCGCTCCCGCGCAACGCCACGACGGTGCGCTCGACGTCGGCGGGAGAGAACTTCTCGGTCTGGATCACCTCGAAACCGGCGCGGGCGGCGGCGATCGCCGCCTCCGGGGTGGCGACCTCGATCACCGTCTTCTTCTCCGGCGCGGCGGCGCGCAGGCGATCGACCATCTCGCCGAGGGTCAGACCGGGCAGGAAGGCGCGGTGCTCGGCGAACACCAGGATGGTCTCCGACAGACCGTGCCGATGGGAGACGCCGCCGCCGGCGCGCACGGCGGCGGCGGAGAAGCGGCGGACGCCGGGAAACGACTTGCGGGTGCAGGCGACCGGCACGATCCGCCCGGCGACCGCGATCGCCTCGACGATCTCGCGGGTGGCGGTGGCGATGCCGGACAGGATCTCCATCGTGGTCTGCGCCTGCTTCCAGGCGCGATGAAGCGCGTCGGCGCGCCCCTTCGCCTCCAAGAGCGGCGTGCCGGCGGCGACCCGGTCGCCGTCGGCGCAGCGGCGGACGACCTCGCCGCCGACCAACTCGATCAGCCCGACCGCCCCCTCGAGCCCGGCGACGACCATGTCGCCACGCGCCGAGAAGCGCATCACGGCGGGGAGATCGGCGATCCCGAGAGCCTCGGTGGTCAGGTCGCCGTGTGGAGCATCCTCGAGCAACAGGGCTTCGAGTTCGGCGTGTGTCGCCCAGGATTCGACCATCTGTCTCTTCCACACGAAAAAGCGGACCGCGTCCGAGAACGCCGCGGTCCGAAGTCACGCCAGTGCGCTTCGCGGGCGCCCTCTGCCCTCAGTGAACCTTGACCGTGAAGCCTTGGCTCTCGAAGATCTTCGCCGCCTTCGGCGTCTTCAGGAAGGCGAAATAGGCGGCGACGTCGGGATTGGTCGCGGCCTTGGTGATCGCCGCCGGATAGATGATCGGGGGATGGCTGGTTTCCGGGAAGGTGCCGATCACCGCGACCTTCGGCTCCGACTTGGCGTCGGTCGCGTAGACGATGCCGTATTTGGCCTCGCCGCGCGCCACCAGTCCGAGCGCCACCCGGACGTTCTCGGCACCGGCGATCTTCGGCTCGACGTCCTTCCACACCCCAAGCTTCTCCAGCGCCGCCTTGGCGTATTTGCCGGCCGGCACCGCGGCGACGTCGCCGGTGGCGATCTTACCGTCGCCGACCTTGGCGGCGAGCGGCACGCCCGGACCGATGTCGACCTTCTCCGAGGTCGGGGCGGCGGCGATCAGCACCAGCTCGTTGCCGAGCAGATCGACCCGCGAGTCCGGAACGATCAGCCCCTTGTCGGCGACGTAGTTCATCCACGGGATGTCGGCGGAGACGAAGACGTCCGCCGGCGCGCCCTGCTCGATCTGCTTGGCGAGCGCCGAGGAGGCGGCATAGGAAACGGTGACCGTATTGCCGGTCTCCTTGGTGTAGAGCGTGTCGATCTCGTCGAGCGCGGTCTTCATCGACGCGGCGGCGAAGACGACGGTGGCGGGCGATTGGGCGGCGGCCGGCCCGGCGAGGAGCGCGAACGCGAGGAGCCCGCCCGCGGCGAGGCCGAAGGCGCGGCGGCCGAGACCGGCGATGTCGTTGATGCGCGATACCATTCCGATCGAACCTCCTGTCGGGGACGCCGCGGCGCCCACGGGGACGGATGAGACGCGAGGACGACCGCCGCCGACGCGAGGCGCGCGGCCGGCCGTCCGTTCGAGGTCATGGTGGGCCGACCGGGCGTCGAGTTCAAGAGCGAAATGTAGATGAATCACATGACGCTTCGTCGCGCCTCGTCGCCTCACCGCACGACGCCCCGGAAACTCCCGGTTCACGGTAGCCCGATCCCGGCGATATGTAGGGGAACTTCATATCCGCGACCGACGAGACGCACGACGTCCCCTTCCGCCGCGCGACGATCGCGGCGGTGGGCGGCACGCCGGATCGGCGCGGATCAGATGATCGCGAACATGTTGGTGATGACGTGCGAGATCGCGCCGCTCACGTCGTTCCAGTCGGCGCCGAGAGCGAAGGCCCCGCACACCACCCCGCCGAAGACCAGGAACAGGGTCGGAATCAGCAGATAGACCGGATCGATGTCGGCCGGAAACGGCTTCAGCGGCCGGTCGAGCGCGGAAAACGCCAGATATCCGGCCACGGCGAAGAGGATCACGGCCGCCAGGGCGTAGAGCATTCCGCAGTCCTTCCTCGGATCGGCAGGGAGCGCACGGCCGGATATGGCCCGGATCGACGCGCCTGTCCAGCCGCTTCGCCGTTGACGCCGGGCCCGATCGGCGCTGCACTGGCGGCGCGCGACCGCCGGCGCGGCGCGCGGAGGACGATCATCCCGGAGGACGAACATGACGCTTCGCCTGTGGAGCAACGACCTCGTCGACGGCGCCCGCCTGCCCGACGCCCAGGTCTTCGACGGCATGGGATACACCGGCGGCAACCTCTCCCCGCATCTCGCCTGGGCCGGCGAGCCGGAGGGCACGAAGAGTTTCGTCGTCACCTGTTACGATCCCGACGCCCCGACCGGCTCGGGCTGGTGGCACTGGATCGTCTCCGACCTCCCCGCCGCCGTCCACGAGCTGCCGGCCGGCGCCGGCTCGGGCGCCGCGCCGCTTCCCGTCCCGGCGGTGCAGTCGCGCACCGATTTCGGCTTCTCGCATTTCGGCGGCGCCGCCCCGCCGCGCGGCGAGGTCCATCGCTACGTCTTCACCGTCCACGCCGTCGACGTCGAGAGCCTCGGCGCCGACACCGAGGCGAGCGGCGCGCTGGTCGGCTTCCTGACCAACGCCCACCGCTTGGCGCGGGCGTCGTTGACCACGACTTGGGGCGGCTGAGGCCGGATCGGCCGGAGGCATGGTGGGCCCGGAGGGATTCGAACCCCCAACCTAGCCGTTATGAGCGGCCAGCTCTGACCGTTGAGCTACGGGCCCGTCGTCGACCGGTCCCGCCCCGCCGCGTGGAGACGTCCTGCGGCGGAGCGACCGGCGGAACGGCGTCGTCTTCGCAGATCCGATCGGCCCTGACAAGATGCGGCGCCGTCGCGACACACGCTGCGGCGGCATCGCGCGGCGAGGTCGCGGCGGTGGAAATCCGGTGGACGACCCCGGTTCGAATCGCGTCTTGGGATACCGCGCGGAAACCTCAAGACCCCCTCGCCACTTTGTGAACACTTTTTTCCGGCTCCCTGAACGGAGTTTCCATCCCGTCGCCCCCCGAGGCGGCACCACCGGCCCTCGGTCGAAGAGGGCGAAGAGAGGTCGAACGGTTTGCAGGGTCGTCCACAGTTCAAGGGAATAGTCTCGCCGGCTCTCGGGGATCGCACCGCGATCTCCCTCTTCCGCGCCGCCCTCCTGGCCCTGTTCGCCGCGGTTCCCCTCGCCCCCTCCTCCGCCGCCGACGCCCCGGTTCCGACCCTGGTCGTGACCGCGACCGGCGAGGTCTCCGCCACCC
>JAAYVT010000181.1 GCA_012517025.1 Phyllobacteriaceae bacterium
GCGCGAGATGGAGCCGCATCGCCTCGCCGATCTCGGCCTGACGCCGGCCGACCTCGCCGGCCTCGCGCCCGACCTCGACGCCGCCGCCGCGACCCGCGCGCTCGCCGGTCTCGCCCGGCGGCGCCTCGCCGACCGTTGGGAGCGGGCGCGCGACGAGCGCCTCTGAGCCACGGCGCGGCGGTGAGATGGGAAAACGAGGGGCCGGGTCTTTTCGCGGCCCGTCCCCTCGCCTATATTGGTCTCGTCCCCCGCAAGGGGGTCTATGGCGATAAACGAACGGTGTAATAAACCTATCGGACCCGGGGGCAGTACCCGGCGCCTCCACCCGAGCCCATCGAGCCCGTCTCGGTGGGCTCCGGCGGGGGCGAACCAGGATCGACGAGGGTGTAAAGATCGCTTCTTCGCCCGGCATGATACCGCCGTCATCGGGTCAAATTTATAGTTGCCAACGACAACTATGCTCCGGTTGCCGTGGCCGCGTGAGCGGTTACGTACTCCGGTAACAAGTCCTGACGTGTAGCAGCGTTTAGGCGGGGTTCGGGGGCACCTGGCAACAGAAGCCCTCACTTCCCTTCCTCCCGACCGCCCTCGTCGGCCTCGCCGTGGCCTTGCCGCTCGGTTTGGTCTAGAACGGAGGAAACGACTCCTCCGCCAGCCCGCGAGCGATCGCCATGACGCAAGATCTCATCCGCTACGACGTGTTGGTTCAGGAGGCGCTGCGCGGCGTCGTCCGCAAGGTCATGGGCGAGGTCGCCAAGACCGGTCTGCCGGGCGAACACCATTTCTACGTCTCCTTCGACACCCGTCACCCCGGCGTGCGCCTGTCCGGCCGCCTGCGCCAGCGCTACCCGACCGAGATGACGGTGGTCCTCCAGCACCAGTACTGGGACCTCGAGGTCAACGACCAGTGGTTCGAGGTCAACCTCTCCTTCTCCGGCATCCCGGAGCGGCTGCACGTGCCGTTCAACGCGGTGAAGGGCTTCGTCGACCCCTCGGTCGAGTTCGGCCTGCAGTTCGAGGTGATCGCCGAGGGCGAGGAGGAAGAGGACGGCAAGCCGAAGTTGGTGCCGATCGAGGCCTCCGACATCCCCGCCCCGCCGCCCGTCGAGCCCGTGCCGGAGGCAGCTCCGCGACCGGAGACGGCCGCCGCGACGGCGACCGAGGAGGCCCCCGCGGAGGAACCGAAGGACGCCCCCCCTGCGGCAAGTGCTACCGTCGTCTCACTCGACAAATTCCGCAAGAAGTGATCAGATTCACCTCGGTGAGACGGCCATGACCGAGATCCTGTCGCTCTCCAAGGCCCGCAAGGCACGTGAACGCGATCAAGAGCGTCGACGCGCCGAAGAAAACCGCGTCCGGTTCGGTCGCACACGCGCCGAACGCGAGGGCCTCGAAAAGCAAGAAGATCTCGACCGTCGTCGTCTCGAGTCCCACCGCCTGAACGAGGACGGCACTCCCCCCGGGGAGACGCCCCCGCGCGGCTGAACCCGAGGAGGCATCCATGGACAAACGTTCCATGACGATCGCCGGCCATCGTACCTCGGTCGCCCTCGAACCCGAGTTCTGGGCCGCTCTCGAGACGATCGCCGAAGGACGGTCGTCGTCCCTGTCGGCACTGGTCGCCGAGATCGACGGCACGAGAGTTCCCGAGCGCAATCTCGCCTCCGCCATCCGCGTGGCGGTGCTCACCCACATGAACGGCCGCGTGCTGGTCGACGCCTGACCGGCGTCTCCTGCTCGACCGCTCGCGTCACGGGCTTCCGGTCGCCGGACGCCCGCCGACGTTCGACGTCGCCGCGCCCGGCACCGGCACCGGCATGAGCAGCGCGCCCGACGCCGGCACGAGCGGAGAGGGTACGAACGTCGAAGGCGCGAGACCCGAGGCGCCGACGGCGGGTGTGAGGGTCGACGGCGTCGCCCCCGAGGCGGGCGCCGCCGGTGCTTCGCGCGCGCGCCGCCGCCGTTCGATCTGGTCGAGGATCGTCGAGAACCGACGCCGCTCGATCCGATCCTGCCGCAGCGTCTCTGCCGCCTCGATCTCGCGTTCGACGTGACGGAGCGTCAGGAAAGCGGCGAGCCCGGCGGGATCGAAGCCGAACCGTGGTTCCTCGAACGTGCCGGAAAGCGCGAGGTCGAGGCTCGGCAGGGCGTGCGACACGGCGGTGGCGCGCGCCCGCGCGTCTTCGCCGGCCGGCTCCAGCGAGACGACACCGTCCAGCCGATCGGCACGCAGATCGCCGGCGGCGCGTCCGGTGGCGCGTCCCCGTGCCGCACCCTCGCCGAAGTCGAAGCTCGTCGGCGGCACCTGGAGCCGCCCCTTCTCCAGCAACAACGGCAAATCGAGCGGCGGCAGCGCCGTCTCGGCACCGGCCATCGCCGCGATCACCGCCTCGGCCGAGCCCTCGCCGTCGCGCGGCGCCCTGAGACCGGCGAGCCCGACCGCGCCGAGACGGCCGCCGTCGAGCCGCATCCGCCCGCTGCCGGTCGCCGCGGCGACCAGGGCGGCGGCGTCTCGGCCCTGCGTCTCGAAGGCGAGCTCGCCGGAGAGCCGCCCGCGCAGCACCGGTCGGCCGGCCGCCGCGACGGTCGAGAACCCCTCGATCGTACCGCCGAGCCGCCCCGCCACCGCCGTCGCCGCGCCGATCCGCCGCGCCCGGAGGTCGCCCGTCAGTCGCGCCGCACCGAAGGTGGCGGCGAATTCGTTCGCCCGCGCCCCGGCCTCGTCGCCGGAAACCCGCGCCGAGACCGCCGTCGCGGCGCGGTCGCCGGGAAGATCGAGCCGATCGATCCGGGTCGCGAGCGCGAAGTCGACCGGCGCCGCCAGCGCCACCC
>JAAYVT010000182.1 GCA_012517025.1 Phyllobacteriaceae bacterium
CGCCCGAGCTTTTGCGCTTTCCCCTGGCAGCGGAGCGATACGCAAACGGCGAAGCGATGTCTTGGTACGACCCGAGCCGGGACGCCTACCGCTTCGTTTGCCGAAGCGAAAATGAAGCCATCTTCGACGCTCGCGTGGCCACGTTCCTTCTCCATCTGAGAGCCGATGGACCCTCGCGGCCAGAGGCTGCGGTACGTTTGCTTTACCTGCACGAAAAGGGACAACTGACGAGTGCCCAGGTTTCATCGTTCGCCGACTCCCTCTGGAAGGAAGTCCCGCGAGACGGCAACGCGCTGCCCAAGGGTACGAATCTGCTTCCGCATGCGTTTCTGATTGCGCCTGCACCGCCGGACATCGACGCGCACGCACGCGTCTACGCACACCTGTTCGGATCCGGCGAAGGAGCAACCCCGCAAGAAATGGTGATGTCGGCTACGGGCCGAGAGCCTTGCATGCGACCGAGCGAGACAGATGCCGTGAGGCTGTTCGACAAGGTGGTCGGCTGGCGTCCAAAGGAGACGGACCCCGACTCCATCCGCGACGCCTTCTCTCGCCCTGCTCGAGAAGAAGCCGACCGGATGATGGCCTCCACCCTCGGTATCGTGGCAGCGCCCGCGCTCGGGCGGCACGATCGTACGGTTGGGCGGGCCGAGGCCGCTTTGACCTTTCTGGAAGAGACGGACCTGCCGGAAGTCCTTTCCGCTTTACCCGTCTTCTACGGTTTGAGTGATGACATCGATCGCCGGATCGAGAGTGCTTTTCGACGGCCGCTCGCAATCGGCGACCGCCGTGCCACGCGGGCCGCTGTCGACGCACTCGACCGATGGCTGCACCTATCAGCAACCAATCAGGTGTCACCCCCGCCCGACGTTCTTCGCGACCGGGTGCTGCGGGCACTGGAGGGTGGGCGAACCGGTGGACTATCTCGTCTCGTCTATCTTGCGCGTCGTCTGATCGAGGCGGGCCGCTGCGGTAGTTCTGAAATCGATAGGATCGTGGAAGTACTCGATGAACTCTGCGAGGAGACGGGTTACGGTCCGCCGATCGGCGACGCCGATACCGATTCCGGCCGGGCTGTCTCCTTACCTGTCATTCGTGCAGAGTGCGTCCGTCTTGCACGAGCGCTCGAAGGGGAGGGAGTGACGGCTGCGCCGGTCATGGCGTGGTGTGACCTTGCTGCGTGTGACCCACTTCCAGAAGTTCGAGATGCCGCGCGTGACGCGAAGGACACATGATCGTCTTCTCGCGGCTTCGCGGACACGCTCTTAAGTCTGTTTGGCCGGTCGCCAAACGTTGCCGGAACACTTTCCGATTTCGGTGTGATGCGAGACGACGCTCGACGCCCCCAAGTGGCAGCTTGCTATGTGATGGGCTCCGCATGACTCCTTAATTCTGATAGGCATGCGTGATGACCGATGACTTCAAGCACATGCGCTCAGAAAAGCTGGTGGCTTTCTACAAGCGTTATCGCGCTGCGCTCGATGCGACGCCGATAGGCGGCCGGATGATGCCGTATCGTTGGTGGACGCTGCCTGATCCGATCGGCGGCACATGGATGGCCTATAGCCAAATGCTCGACGAATATGCGTCCGAGCTAGCCAATATCATCAACGACATAACGCATAATGTGCATCGGCTTCGCGTGTGGAGCGAAATCGCTACCACACTCAACGACGACGACAAGCTCGAGGTGAGCCATGAGTTCATTGATATTCTCGGTACCGTGGCGATGGGCCAGCCCTATGCGATCAAATCTCGCTTCGCGTTCGCAGCGGGCCATCTGTCACACCAAGCAAATCGGGCTGCCGATGGCGCAGGCTGGAAAGACGACTTCCCGGCGAAAAACCTCTATTTGAATGACATTGAGCCCTACTGTTCGAAGTGGAAGCGCTATCGTTCTTTCAAGCTTAAGGTCGAGCGAATCGCAGGAAAGAAGTTCAAGGAGGCGTCGGACGATTTCCGTAACTCCTATAATCACGGTTTCTCATCCCGATTTCTGATTGGGATGACCACCACCGTCAAACGCGTCGCAAAGGACGAATCGGTTGTCTATGAGTTCGGCGGCAACGAAGCTCTAAGGGTTGACGAGATCGCCAATCTGCTTGAGATCGAGCGAGATCATTGCTATCAGGCGTTCGACGCCTTCCGGCGATTGGTCGAAGAGCAGATAGGCGCGATCGTCGCACGTGAGGGGGGAGGCGCTGCGGCTAGCGGTGGCCGGGCGCCCGCAACCCCGGGAACCGGTGAGCTTCTCCAATTCGATGCATCGACAGGCGACATCAATTTCGATGGTAAGAAAGTAGGATCGGCCAAATATAACTGTGGCCGAGCGCGCGTCATGTTCAGCATCGCCTACGAGACCGACACAGAACACTGGGTTTTACCGCTATCGTGCCTGAGTTATGGCCTGCGCAAGGCGGGGCTCGACCAACGGCCACCTACGATCTTCGAAGTTACCATAAATGTAGATGACCTGGAGCCTGTCACGGTATCCGGACCAGTGCTGCTCATAGAGAAAACCCTCAAGTTCGATGGCCATACCTGGATGTTCCACAAGTCGGACCCCGACCCTTGGCCCTCGCCGCTGCACGGCCACGATTATGAGTGTGGGCTAGTGATTGACGGGATCACAGGCAGGATCTTCGACAAGGCGACGCGAACGGAAGTAGCCAAGCTCAAGCTCAAAGCGCTCGCCGCGCTGCACGATGAAATGCGCGCCTCGAAGGACTTGGCACCCCTGGCGTCGCAGCACCTACCGCCTGTTTAGATCTCGCTACTTTCCGGTCACTCTCATGGAGGTGCTATCAAAAGGGTATGCCCTATCGCGAGACCCGGAGCGATAGCCTCACGGCCCTAGAGTGCTATCAATAGAGTCTTGAATCGAGTTTTGATCGGTACTAATCTAATTTCTAGACCTTATTGATAGAATGTGAGCGCTTTGAACGGGCCACGTCGGTCAGTTCCGGGCTCCGGCCTCGGCGCGCGTGGCTCGGGTGATGGTGTAGAGCTGCAGGACGGCCGACCCGATGTGGCGATGGGCCTGGGCGCGTAGTTTCCGGCGCTCCTCGACACCGACCCGCATCAGCATTCGGCTCAGGTTGGGATTGATGACCATGATCGGGGCGATCACGGACCTCGGCTGCGCCATCAGGATCGGCAGCCACGCGTCAGGATCGGCCATTCCGACCCCGAGGGCGAAGCCCATCCCCCAGTCGTCGACGTGAACGCGGCCGTTGTCGTTCATGAAGATCGGCCCGTAGTCACCGGGCGCGTTGCTCAAGAGGTACTCGACCTCGTCGTGTCGGTTCAGAACCGTGTTGACCACGCGCTCATCGACCGAACCGGCCACGGGCCGGGGCATCTTGTTGCCGAAGATCGGCGGCAACCACGTCGTCGACGGTAGAACCCTCGGGCCGGCGACCACGGCGGCAATGAGCCCGTCGATGGCGCTGAGCCCGACGTAGCCGCTGCGACCATCGCCGCGCAGGATTTCGTCGAGTTCGTCGTAGGGAAGTGCCGGACGGGTCATGCCGCCTCCTTCGTCGAGGCGTCGGCCTTCGCCGCCTTCCAGACCCAAGGGAGCAGCTCACCGAGCCGATCCACGGTGATCTCTTCGCTGACGATCTGCTCGAGAACGTCGGTGAGCCATGCCTGCGGATCGACACCGTTCAGCTTGGCCGTGTTGATCAGCGAGGCCAGGATCGCCCAAGTCTCGCCGCCCCGAGCGTTGCCGGCGAAGAGTGCGTTCTTCCTCGTGAGGGCAACCGATTTCATCGAACGCTCGACCACGTTCGAGTCCACCTCGATCCGACCGTCGTCGAGGAAGGCGATCAGCCCCGACCAGTGTCCCAACATGTAGGCGATGGCCTTGCCCAGCGACGACTTGGCCGAGACCTCCGCCATCACGTTCGTCAATCGCATCTTCAGCGCGTCCATGATCGGCGCGCTCTCGGCACGGCGAACCTAGAGCCTCTTCTCGGCGGTCCTTCCCCGGATGCGCTCCTCGATCCGGTAGATTTCGGCGATGACCGCGATCACCGCCAGAGCCTCCGGCGACCCCGTCGACTTCACCACCTCGACGAACTTGCGCCGAGCGTGAGCCAGACAGAAGGCGAGCCGCAGAGGCCCGGCGTTGCTCTTGCGTCGGCGCTTCACCAACGTCTCGTAGGCGCCGTAACCGTCGACCTGGAGTATCCCGCCGAAGGACTTCAACTGATCTTCGACTTCGTCGGTTCCCCGGCTCTCGGCGAAGACGTAGCCGACCGCGGGCGGCGCCGGCCCCCGCCAGGGACGATCATCGACGGCCTGCGCCCACAACTGGCAGCGTTTCGTTCGTCTTCGCCCCGGATCCAGCCGTGGCAGAGGCGTCTCGTCGCAGAACACCCGCGGTTGCGACCGAATGAAGGCGAGCAGCAACGCGTAGAGCGGCTTCAACCACCATGCCGCTCGGGTCACCCAGGCTCCCAACGTCGCGCGGTCGATCGCGATCCCCTGGCCGGCGAAGATCTGCGACTGGCGATAGAGAGGCAGGGCCCACGCGAACTTCGAGACCGCCACGTACGCCACCAGCGCCGTCGTCGCCATTCCCCCGTCCATCACACGGCCCGGCGCCACCGCCTGGACGACCACGCTCTCGCAGGCTCGGCAGCCGTACCTCGGACGGATCGTCTTCTTCACCCGGAAGATCGCCGGCACCACGTCGAGTGCCTCGCTCCAGGTCTCGCCGATCTGGTGCATCGACCCCGAGCAGCAGGGACACGTCGTGCTCTCCGGCTCGATCACCTCCTCGATGCGCGGCAGGTGCGCCGGCAACGCTCCGATGTTGCGCGAGGCCGGACCGGTCTTCCGCTTCTTGCCGGGTGGCGTCGCCACCTCCTCGTCGTTTGCCGCCTTCGGCGAGCTCGCGACCGCGGTGAGGTCACCCAGATCGAGCAGGCCCTGTTCGGCGAGCAGCGACACCAACTTCTCCGACTTGGCGCCGAAGATCAGCCGTTCCAGGAGGGCGATACGTTCCCGCAGCCTCTCGCTCTCGGCCTTCTCGGCGCGCAGGAGGCGGGTCAGTTCATCGATGTCACGGGGCAGCGGCAGTAGGCTCGACGACATGGCCGAGACTACCACAAATCACCGATTCATCAAATAAATCCAACGAGATCACAGCACATTCACGCCGCTTTCGTCGGCCGCCTCACGGTCGTCCGAGCCACCCGCGTCCAGTCCAGACCCGCTGCCAGGAGCGCGAACTCCTCCCGCGTCAGACGCATCGAACCGTCCCGGATCGGCGGCCACACGAACCGGCCGCTCTCCAGCCACTTCGTCGTCAGCACCATGCCCGTCCCGTCCCAGAACACCAGCCGCAACCTGTCTCCCCGCTTCGGGCGGAAGACGAAGACGTCGCCGCAGTAGGGATCGGCCTGCAACGCCGAGGCGACCAACGCGACGAGCCCGTTCATGCCGCGCCGGAAGTCGATCGGCTTCGTCGCCACCACCACCTTCAGGTCGCTCGCCAGTGTGATCACCGCACGCCTCGCAGCGCCGCCACGACCGCACCAGCCAGACCGGTATCGACCCGGCCCGTCATCACCAGTCGCGCGCCACCGATCTCCAACTCGATCCGACCAGAGGCCGGAGCATCGTCGGCGCCCGACACACGGACCGCCGCGCCGACCGGCTCCGACGCCGACACCGTGATCGGAACGAAGCTCGCCGCCTCCACCTCCCACGACGTCAGGCCCGCCTGCCGCCGCCAGACCGTCAACAGCCCACGGTTCACACCAAATCGCCGGGCGACATCCGAGATGTTCGCTCCCGGCTCCGCACTCGCGGCGACGATCGCCGCCTTCTCCTTCGCAGTCCAGGAACGCCGCGTCCGACGACCGCTGATCACCTCGATCCGCTGATAATCCCTGCCTTCATGCATGGCTCCAAGCCTGCCTTCGAGCCTGGCATCGTCGTCCTCGTCGCCCGTGCCCATCTCGCCGATCTCCTCGTTTGCGTCGAGGAGAGCTTCCCAAAACCGAACCGCCGAAGGTAGGTGGCCCGTTCAAAGCGCTCACGATAGAATTCAGGTGGCGACACGATGGGTAAGCGTTTCGGCTACGGACGAGTGAGCACTGCCGATCAGGACTTGAGCATTCAGACCGAGGCTTTGGAGCGGGCAGGATGCATCGCGAGCTTCCTCGAAAAGAAGAGCGGCACGACGACCGAAGGGCGGGAAGAGCTGCGCAAGGTGCTCTCGATCCTCGGCGAGGGCGACGAACTCGTCGTGGTTCGCCTCGATCGCTTGGCTCGTTCCGTCGCCGACCTCGCCGACATCGTCCGTCAGATAGAAAAGAAGGGTGCGTCGCTTCGGTGCATCGAACAGCCCGTCGACACCAGTTCCGCCGCCGGCCGCGCCTTCGTCGGTATGCTCGCCGTGTTCGCCGAGTTCGAGACCGGGCTTCGTCGCGAGCGTCAGTTGGAAGGCATCGCAAAGGCGAAGCGGGAGGGCAAGTACAAAGGGCGACGGCGGCTTTTGGTATCAGATGAGGTCGCTCGCCTCGCCACCGAGGGGCATGGGCCAACCGCCATTGCGAAGACACTCGGCATCGGCGTCGCCACCGTTCATCGCCGCCTAGCAGAAGTACGCGCTCGCGCCGTCGGTGGCAGCTGAGATCAATCAGTCTCATAAGCAGAGGTGGTACAAGTCACCTCTAGGAAGGAATGGGCATCCGGTGGCATCGTAGAGGCATCTACGAAGTAGACTTCCGAGAGCGAGTTCCAGAAAATCAGGTCAAATCCAGCTCTGCCTGTTTCAGGGCTCGCCAAGCTTCCAGTAGCTGCTGAGTCGGGCGACCTCTTGCTGTAATCGCATGAGTCCGAATCTGCTCCAACTCTATAGGGCCACGTGTGAGAGCCTGTTCAATCTCCATCCGGCGTCGAGAGATTTCATCTCTAACCTGACGAATGGACGTCGGGTCGGTACCGAGTGAAGCGTTGAATACAAACTTTCGCTCTACAGACTGCCTCCATGACAGCAGCTTGGAGGTCATGGCGGGACCGAAGCCAGGGACTGAGTAAAATGCACCTTTCGTAATGTCCGAGGCGTTTTCGATGCCGTAGGACGCCAAGGTTGCTTTTCTACCATCTCCAATTCCGGGAATCTTGGCGCGAGCAATAAGATGTCCTTCTAAAAAGCGCTGAAGTTGGATTTCCTTTCGGCGGCGCTCTAAGTCGTCGAGTCGTAATTTTTCGAGGCCGGGTAGGCCTTTGTGCTCTGTGATAAGGGATCGTAGCTCACTCTTCTTTCGATCGAACCTGGATTCTCCGATCTCACTCTCCCATTCGCGAGCGACTTGAGCCCAGTTACGTTCAGCTTGAGTCTTGGCTGCTTTCAACTTGTTAAGCGCATCGCTGCCACCGAAGAGCAGAAAAGCAGCAAAGATCAATCCAAGGAACGCAATAGGTACTCCGTGGGTCATTACCGCTATCGAGCCGATTGCAAGCAGGCCCCCAAAAATGCGCCGCCCCATAAGCCCACGATGGGTCTCACCAGCCGCTGCGGACCTTGAAAGCCCGGCGGGAGCTGGAACCACTTGGAGTGCGTCCGGTGCGGGACCCGGCCCGAGTACGCGGTCGATAGCCGCAATTGCGGCCGTGAGGTCGAAGTTGGAGCGTAGTGAAGCGCCTGCCGTTGCGGCGCCGGACGCAGGGAATAGAGCTACGCCCATGCCGCTTTCAAGTCGACACCAGGGGCAGACGGAAGCGTTCTTCGCATGGTAGTGAGTCGGATTGATTCTACAAGCAATCAGCTCCGCCTCGAACCGACTTAGAACAGAGACCCATTCCGCTGGCGAGGGTCTGCTTCTATACAGGGATGGATTTGCATTGAATGCTCTTTCGAAGGCTGAGGTCATATCAGGGGGCAGGTCAGAAAGTGTTGGCACGAACGGTGGGGGCTCCATCTTCGTCTCGGTATTCCGGCTGCTGTATGCAAACCTGCCCTCTTTGATGGCTCTTTCGATCGGCATGTCACCGGGGCCGCTGTATCGCCCCGCAAAGGGATGGCGCCCCATGAAGAGGAGCTGAAAAACGAGGATGGCCAGCCCGAAAGCATCGTGATGATGTTCTCGGTCGATCTCTCCCAGAGGGACTCCCTGAAGTTCGGGTGGGGTGTATTCACCTGTTCCAACAATGCATCTATGTGTCGTTGATTCGCACTGGAACTGAAAACTATCAGCATCTATGAGAGTAACAATGGCATTCGTCCCAACTAGGATGCCGGAATGATTTATATCGCCAATGATACAGTTAGTATTATGGTGCAAATCAGCGACTGCACGAGCGACATTTGTGGCGGTCAAAGCAAGAAATCTAAAATCAGCTTGGGGAAACTCGAGCTTTCTGCTGCCTGGGGCGTACAGCTCGTGGGTGGGCTTGCCCCCGACGATCCTCCTCATCAGGAAGCCGACAAATCCTCCAGTATCGCTCATCAGAGTATCTACCGGAAAGGCTACCAATTTGGAGCGCTTGTGCAGCTCCTGTGAGACCATTCCCTTTATCTTTTTCTCGCGGTCGAGATGTTTTCCATCGGTGTAGATTTTCGCGGCAAGATCAGCCTCACCTTCGAGCTGGAAGATGGTGCCTTCTCCTCCTTTGCCCAAGATGCCTGCTGTCCTAATGGTGCGGCCGCTTCCTGTCCGGTAGGTCTTCACAGCCGCACCCCGAGGATCAGCGATTTGTCGTCATCGGTCCTCTCACACACTGCTTGCCCGTCGAGATAGGCTCTCAGTTGCGTCGACAGGCTTCCGTCATGACCTGGCACGGCTGAAGCAGTAAGCGGCGCCGTCATCCGATCGAAGAAGGGGCCATGTGCGGTCCTCGTGGAGTGATCCAGCACCAATCGTTCAATTCCATCGGAGAACACGGCTATTCGATCGAGACGAATCGGCATCCGTTCGATTTGAATGATGGGTGTGGGGTCGTCGGTGACGAAAGTCGTCATCGAAGCGTATTCGCCGTGGTAGGGCCAAGACGGTATGATCCACTCGGCATTGCCACATTCTCTGACGACCGCCGCTCCGTCTCCGATGTGAATTGCAATCGCACTCCGAGGGCCAGCGAGGAGCCCGACCAGCGTAGCAGCGCAATCTCGAGGCCTCACTCCGGACCGGGTCGCGAAGGAGTTAACTCGCTCGCGAATGCCGTCGACCCAGTCCAGCACGAGATCATCTGTGATGTCGTCAATCGCAAGGCCTTGTCTGAAGTGCTCTCCCGCGGCCCTGAGGAAGCCGACACAGACCATTCGTGATCCGGCTGCCGCCTTGGTCGCGCTTCCGGCACCGTCGGACACGACCGCAGCTAAGAAGTTGCCGGCATGAGTATCGAACTCGATACACGCAGCGTAGTCCTGACATGGCAGGCCTGACTTGATGTGCGAAGTTCCGGTCGACCGGGCTCCCGCCCACCTCCATGCGTTGATCATCAGACGGACGCCCAGCCATCCGGAGTCACAGGATTGGCGAGTGGGACCGTATCGCCTGGATTGGAGCGAGAAACGGAACTGAGAGAACTGGATAGCCAAGCAAAGAGATCTCGGAAACGCAGCTCCTTGAGGGCAAGCGGTTGACGGACCGCGATCTGAGACAGGATGTCCATTCGAGCTCCCTCAACACCAATGGCAAAGAAGCTGAATGCCTTCTCGCCCTCGCCTTGTTTCACGAGGTTGGCAGCATTCGACCATGCGTCGGTTGGAGCCCCATCCGTGATGAGGAATATCCACGGGCGATAGTAGGAAATGCCATTGGACCTATACAGGCTCTTTCGGTCTCGGAGTAACGCAAGGCCCTGCTCGATTGCTTCCCCCATGGGGGTAGCTCCCTGGTCGGTCAGGGTCGGCGGCATCCAGCTCTGAACACCCGTGAAGTCGCTGAGTACTTGCACTGGACCGAACGTTACTATTCCGACCTCCACCCGCTTGGCAGCGAGGGAGTCGGCATAGAGCTCGTCACGAAACAACGTAAGACCTTCATTCAACTCGCGGATCGGCTGTCCTCGCATTGAGCCGGATACGTCCAAAAGGAGCAGGCATGGGCAACGTGGTTCGGGATTGTCTACGAACTCGGCTCCGGCGAACGGCTGTTGCTCGAAAGGGTTGGACATTTAGGCCTCCGCTTATTGGTGTTCCATGGGGCGCAGGCGCAGGCGAGCCCCTCGTTGATTGTGCAGACCACGCCAGACCCACAGCCTAAGGCGCCGGCTTCGGCTGTGCCCTCGGGACATTCGATTCTGCGGTGAGGTTGGTCATCATCCGCCGGCTTGCTTCCAGCCGACCACGATGTCATCTTCAAGCATTACTCGACTCGAATAACGGTTCTTTCCTGTCTGGTTGTATTTCATCGTCTCGGCAACTTTTGTCTTATAGATCTTACGATCCGCGGCTGCCGGGTTCCCCCAAGAATCAAATAGTTGCCCCTTCGACATGCCTTGCCAAATCTGCTTCGCCATTATCATTTGAACAACCTGAGCATCACCATATTTGCCCATAAGGTGT
Organism: Phyllobacteriaceae bacterium; assembly: GCA_012517025.1. Lineage (GTDB taxonomy): Bacteria > Pseudomonadota > Alphaproteobacteria > Rhizobiales > Ancalomicrobiaceae > Pinisolibacter. The sequence goes on from JAAYVT010000182.1 coordinate 10,529, forward strand.
TCAATGCGCTTCTTGCGTTGGTAGTGCTTGAAGAGGACAATCAGCACAATCGCGGTAATTGCGACTGTGAGAGCTATCTGGCCATCCATGGTGCTGCTCCGAAACGCTATGCCACCAGAGATTCCATTCGCACGCCCTAGATGCAAGCTATGAATTACATAGCGTTCGCGTTGACGCCCTCTCAGCCTACGAGCGGTGGTGTTTACCACACGCGTGCCCCATCGTCCGTCAATAGTAAACCGGCATTGAAACCGGGTTCATTTATCTCGGAGGCAAATAAAGGCGCCCCACGCCTCCATTACTTTTCGACGCTTTTCGAGTGCATCGCCGCGGCGGTAGGCCTGCTCGACCGAATTGCCGACGATGTGGGCAAGCGCTGCCTCGGCGACTTCGCGCGGGAATGGGGTGCATTCGCCGCACCAGTCGCGGAACGATGATCGAAAGCCGTGGGGTACGAAGCCGGTTTCGTCCATTCGCACCAGCAACTGCTTGAACGCCATGTTTGACAGCGGCTGCAGTCTTCGACTGCTCGGGAACAGGAAAGCGGTTGGTCCCTCGCTCTCACGAAGCTTCGCCACTTCGTTCAAGATTTCAATTGCCCGGCTTGATAAGGGTACGCGGTGCTCGCGGCCGGCTTTCATTCGTCCGGCGGGGACGGTCCAAACCTTCGAACCGAGGTCGATCTCACCCCAGGTGGCGCCGATCACCTAGCCGGTACGGGCTGCCGTCAGGATCAGGAACTCGAGCGCTCGCGCGGCAACGGCATCGCGGGCTCGTAGACGCCCGACGAAGGCCGGGACCTCTTCGTAGGGCATGGCCGGCTGATGGCCGTGCTGGAGCTTCTGGCGGCGGGGTAACAAGTGGTCGAGGTGTCCGCGCCATCGGGCCGGGTTCTCGCCGGTGCGCCATCCTCGCGCCTTGGCGGCGTCCAGGACCTTCTCCATGCGCCCGCGAAGACGAGAGGCGGTTTCCTGCTTGGTCGCCCAGAGCGGCTTTAGGATGTCGACGATGTCCTCTGTGGTGACCGCGTCGACGGCCTTCTTCCGGATCGAGGCGCAATAGGCGTCCCCCAGGGTCTGCTTCCATTGGTAGATGTGTTTCTCGTTGCGGAAGCCGGATTCGATCGTGCCGATCAGCTCGTCGGCGAAGGTCCCGAAGCTCGGCGTCTTGGCCTCTTCGATCTCCACGGCCGTCTTGCGTTCGATAGGGTCGATGCCGGCTTTCACCGTCTTCCGGACGTCCGCGACGAGTTCGCGGGCCTCCTTCAGGCTGACGTCGGTTGCCGATCCGAGTTGCATCTCGCGCCGCCGTCCCTGGATCGTGTACCGGGTGAACCACCGCCGCGCGTTCCCGACGACCTCGAGATAGAGCCCGTCGCCGATGGAGTGCCGACCGTCCGTCTTGATTGCGGCGACCTCGCGGGCGGTGAGGAGCTTCGCTGCCATATTCCGTATCTCCCACCAATTCTCCCACCACTTTATGCTGGATAGTAGCGATCGAGCATGGCCATGGGTAGATAGAAAACTCTCTAACTAGCGGGCAAAGCGTCAATTTTGTGGTCGTCAGCGTACTCCGATGGACGTTGGTTTTGTGGTCCTTGGCTCCACCAATTCTTCAAACGAAAGCCGCGGACGACCGCGGCTTTTTGCTTTTCCTGGACTGATTTCTCCCATCGGGTCTCCACCGCTCGAACGTGGTCTCGGGCAGATGATCGTGGTCGGCCATCGATGCGGGGCCGACCGGCGGTCCTGCCGCCGCCTGCGGCAGGACCGAACGCATGGCCGGCGGGGAAGTGGCGATCACGTCACTCGCCGGGAGGCCTGAGGTCTCGCGGCGACATCCCGGCGAGAACGCGCAACGGCTCGTGTCTCCTTCAGGGGGCGGCTGGTGAAGTCCGGGGAAATCCCCTGCTGACGCCCACGGCCACGCAATCGATTGCGATCCGCCTCGGAAGGTTCACTCGTCGCACCGGCGAGGCCGATCGGGTGAGCCGCGAAGGCCATGGTGGCTTCGGAGGTTCACTGAACCGGTCGCGGGAGGCGCACCGTCGAGCTCGGTCTCGTCCGGGCGGTTCGGCCGGCAGGGTGCACCCGCAGATCGACCAGACGTCGAGAATCGCGGCGGGCTCAGACCGGCATGACGATCGTGCCGATCGCGTCGTGGTCCGAGACGATCGCCCCGTCCGGCGCCAGAGCCGGTTCGATCCAGGGATCGGACGCCGCGAAACCGCGGACGAACAGCCAGTCGATCCGGAGCAGAGGTCCGGCGGCCGATTGCCAGGGGTGCCGGCGGGTGGTCGTGCCCGGCCGATTGGCTTCGGCCCAGGCATAGCCGTGGGCGCGAGCCACGGCGAAGGCGGGCTCGACGCTCTCCGGGCAGGTCATCATCGCCGCGTCGTCGAGGCCGCGACGGGAGAGTTCGAAGACATTGAGATCGCCGCCGAGCACGACCGGACGGTTCCCGGCGATGCGATCGACCTCGGCGAGGAGATGCTCCATCTGGCGGCGACGCAGATCCGAATCGGACAGGCTCTCGAGATGAACCGAGACGGCGACGAATTCACCGAAGGAAGCGGCGAGAACGGCGGCGATCGCGTTGCGGCCACCGATGCGCTTCTGATCGGGCTTCTCGGCGGAGGCGTACCAGAGCCCGCCGTCGTCGAGCGGGATCAGTGCCGCGGAGCGAATCGGAAAGCGGCTCAAGACCGCATTGCCGTGCAGCCCGGCGCGATTGACTTCGCCGGCGTGGATCTCCGTCTCGCGGACGTCGCCGAGGCCGAGTTCGACGAATTCGACGCCATAGACGTGACCGAGACCCAGCTGCGCGGCGAGATCGGCGGTGGTGTGACGCTGACCGGAGCGGGCGCAGCCGAGGTCCATCTCGGTCGCCAGGACGACGTCGACGCGACGTTCGGCGAGAATGGCGGCGCCGGCTTCGACGTGTTTGCAGCGCTCGAGGTTCCACGCGGCGACGGCGATCCGACGCGTCTCGCAGGCGACGGGGGTGGGCGCATCGACGACCTCGACCGCGCTCATGCAGGGCCATCGCTCGAGAAAGCGATCATGCGCTCCGGGATCGTCGGCCAGGGCGGCGGCGGAACGCTCGTCGAGCGTGGGAAGCGGCAGGGCCGAGACGACGGTGGTGACGGTGGAGCGCATGAGATCCTCGCAGGAAACGACGAAGCGCGGATCCTCCGAGCGTCGGATGATGGTCTCGTGAAGGTTCACCGACCGGGCCGCGGAATCGTCGCTTCGCAGGTCGGCTCGGCGTCCGGTTCGGCATCATAAGCCGATGAACGGTTGCAGCAACCGACCGATGCCGTGGATGCGCAGGCGCCCCTCCACCGCCGCGATGCAGACGCATTCGCCGTCGGCGTCGACCACCGGCCGATGATCGACGTGCTCGTCGGCCTCGTCGAAATCGCCGGCGACATAGGCGTCGCGTCCGTCGGAGAAGCCGCCGACCAGGACTTGCGTGAACTCGCGGCCGGTGTGGCCGTGTCGCGGCGCCGCGCCGGCGGCGGGGATGCGCAGCAGAACGACGTTGGCCTCCGGCGCGCCGGCGACGCCGACCCGCGACCAGCTCAGCACCGGCCCCAGCCGTCGCCAGCGCCCGACGTCGTGGCGCGCCAGCCGAGCCGGCAGGGCGACACCCTCCGGCGTGGTCGGCGCCTCGCGCGCCGCGCGCGGGAGCGCAGCGTCGGTCGCCTCGACGGCGCCGTCCGCGGCGTCGATCCGCGCCAGCAGGGCATCGAACGCTCCCGCCGACATCGCCGCCGGTTCGCTCGCGTCGAGCAACGCGCCACCGACCGCCTCGAAATCGCCGACCGTGTCGCGGCAGCGACGGCAGCCGTCGAGATGGATCGCCACGACGAGACGCGGTCCGGCCGGCAGAGTTCCGGCGGCATGGGCCATCAGGGTCTCGTCGGACGGATGATGACGAGCGGTCATCGGTCGATCTCCAGAAGATTGCGCAGGCGACCCGCGGCGAGCCGCAGGCGCGACTTGACCGTCCCGAGCGGGATGGCGAGGTCGCGGGCGATCTCGGCCTGCGTCTTTTCGGTGAAATAGGTCAGACGCACCACCTCGGCCTGTTCGGCCGGCAGCGCGGCGACGGCGGCGCGGACGCGGCCGTCGCGCTCGTCGCCGAGGACGACGGCCTCGCCGTCCGGGCTCTCGTCGATCTCGTCGTGATCATCGACCCCGACGAAGCGGACGCGACCGTTTCGGCGCAGGGCGTCGATGCGCAGATTGCGGGCGATGGTGAAGATCCAGGTCGCGGCGCTCGCCTTCACCGGATCGAAGTGCTCGGCCTTGCGCCAGACCGCGAGCAGGGTCTCCTGGGCGAGTTCCTCGGCCTCGCCGCGCCCGTCGCGACCGAACACCGCGGTGAGGCGCGGCGCGAAACGGGCATGGAGACGCGCGAAGGCGACCCGATCCCGGCGAGAGGCGACAGCGAGAATCCACGCCTCCGGGCCGTCGGGATCGATGTCCGTGCCGCGCGGCGTGGACGGGGTGTCGCTCAAGCGCGCGCCTCTCCGCAGAACCGTGATGACCGCCATCGTTGGTAACGCCTCTCGCTTCTCCTCGGCAAGTACGACGGATCGGTCGCCACGGATCACCGCGCCGCGTGGTTTTCCGCACCCGCGGCAGCCGCGCGGCGGTGTGGCGCGCGCGCCGCCGACCGCGTCCCCCGCTCGACGAAGGCGACGACGTCGTCGAGGACGTCGGCGCGCCAGCGGAAGGGTTTGGCGATCGCCGAGACGAGCCCGACGTGGCCGATGTCGGGATAGACGACGGTGCGCACCGCCGTGCCGTGCGCGTCGAGCGCTTCGGCGAATTCGGTCGTGTTGAAGAGCCCGACGGTGCGATCGTCGGCGCCGTGGAGAAGCAGGGTCGGCGGCCCTCGTCTGCTCACCAGGCGGGCGGGACGCGCTCGGTCCGCGCGATCGGCGACCGGGGTGAAGATCGCGGCGGTCGTCTCCCAGGTGGTCGGGTCGAAGGCATAGGGACCGGCGAGGCCGACGAGACCGGCCGGTGCGGCGGCGTGAGGCGCGGCGGCGGCGAGCCACCGTCGATCGACCGCGAGGAGGGCGGCGATGTGCGCGCCGGCGGAGTGGCCCATCAGGAAGACGGGTCGCCGTCCGCCGTCGGCTCGCGCCAAATGGCGGTCGACCCAACCATAGGCGCGGGCGGCGTCTTCGACGAAGGCGGGAAAGCGGACCTGCGGATAGAGGCGGTAGTCGGCGATCACGGTGGTGATGCCGCGCGCCGCCAGCGCCGTGCCGACGAATTCGTAGGTCGAGCGATCGCCGCTGGTCCAGGCGCCGCCGTAGAGAAACAGCACGATCGGTCCGGACGGTCGCGTCGCCGGCGCGAACACGTCGAGGCGGTGGCGCTCGTCCGGGCCGTAGGGAATGCCGCCGGTGAAGCGCACGCCGGGTTCACGGATGAGAAAATCGAAGAACGAGGTCCCCGAGGTCGAGGCCTCGGCCGGCGTCCGCATCGCCGCCTCGGAAACGGGCGCGACGGTGGCGACGAGCAGGGCGGCGAGTGAGAATGCTCTGTGCATCGAACACCTCTTCGAGGATCGATCGACCGTGCCGATCGGCGGCGTCCTCAGCCGACCGGCGGCGCGAGCCACAGCGTCGCAGCCCGTCCGACGCTCGCCGCCGCGGCCGAGACGAAGGTGCCCCAGGCGAGATCGGCGATCGTCAACACCGTCGACCAGCTCTTCAGCGTCGCCTGATTGGTCAGGTCGTAGGTCGCGTAGGCGACGAAGCCGAAGAGCGCCGCGTTGCCGATCGTCTCCAAGGCGCCGCCGGTCGATCCGGGTCTCACCCCGAAGTGGACGAGGCCGACGACGTAGACGACATAGAAGATCAGAGCCGGGGCGATGCGGAAGCCGTCGAGGAGCATGTCTCCCATCGTCGGCCGGTAGAGCGTGCCGGACATGCGCGAGAGCCAGATCGCGTCGAGCGCGAGGAAGGCCGCGAGCGTGGCGCCGTGGGCGACCAACATCGTCTTCATGGGGGGCGTCCTCGTATCGGGTCACTCGCCGGAAAGGCGTGTCCAACCCATGTCCTTGCACAGAAGCCCGGCGACGATGCAGCCGCGCGTCGTCATCGACGTCGCGCCGACCGTCATCGTCAGGCGGTAGCTCAAATCGCGCTGCGGATCGAAGGCGGTGCCGGTCCAGCGGCCAGGGCCGACCGGCTCGACGGTCATGACGAGTTCGTCGCCGGCCTTCTCGCCCTCCGTCCCTTCGCGGATCCAGGTGTTGACGGCACAGATGTCGGCGCCGCAGCGCGCGATCCGCACCCGCGCCTTGCCGTCGCCACGCGCCCACAGGCCGAAGGGCGAGGGCTCGGCGGCGGCGAAGGCCGGGAGCGGAACGAGGCAGACGACGGCGACCGTGACGGCCGCGCGAGCGTGACGCATCCTCATGAGGGATCTCCTTCGGCCGGCGTTTCAGGCTTCTCCAACGTGTAGAGGCCGACGTCGATCGCGCCTTCGCGGAAGCCCGCCTCGCAATAGGCGAGGTAGTAGTCCCACAGCCGCCGGAAGCGTTCGTCGAAGCCGAGCGGCGCGATCTCCTCCCAGCGCGCATGGAAGCGGCGGCGCCATTCGGCCAGCGTCTCGGCGTAGGAGAGACCGAAGTGCTCGGCCGCCTCGAGGCGTAGGCCGGCCGCCGCGACGGCCGCCGCGAAGGCGGACTTCGACGGCAGGAAGCCGCCGGGAAAGACGTGTTTCTGGATGAAGTCGGTGTCGCGGCGATAGTCCTCGTACCGGTCCTCGGCGATCGAGATCACCTGCAGCACGGCGCGTCCGCCGGGCTTCAGCGCGCGGGCGAGGGTTCCGAAATAGGTCGGCCACCAGGCCTCGCCGACCGCCTCGAACATCTCGATCGACACGATGCGGTCGAAGGTCTCGTCGACGTCGCGATAGTCCTGGAGGCGGAGATCGACCCGATCGGCGAGCCCGCGCGCGGCTGCAACGTCGCGGGCCCAGGCGAGTTGCGACGGCGACAGGGTGAGGCCGGTGACGCGTCCGGCGCGGCCTTCGGCGAGATGGGCCGCGAGCGCGCCCCAACCGCAACCGATCTCGAGTACGCTCTCGCCGCCCTCCAACGCGAGGCGTTCGGCGATCCGGTCGAGC
>JAAYVT010000183.1 GCA_012517025.1 Phyllobacteriaceae bacterium
CAAGGGGGACCACGTGACCATTCGAACCGCCGTGTCGACGGACGCCGAGGCGCGACCGTCCGAAGAGCAGCGTCGCCGGCTGGCCGGCATCGGCCTGATGTGCCTCACCCTGGTCTTCTTCACGGTCATCGACACCTCCGCGAAATGGCTCGGCCGCGACCTGCCGCCGCTCGAGGTCGCCTTCTTCCGCTATCTCGTCGCCGCCGTCGTCGCCGCCGTGGTGTTCTGGCCGTCGCGAGTTCCCGACGCCTGGCGCACCCGCCGCCCGCTGCTGCAGATCCTGCGCGGCTTGTGCCTGCTCGGCTCCACCGTCTTCAACTTCGTCGCGCTGCGCCATCTGCAGTTGGCCGAGACCATGTCGATCTCGTTCTCCGCCCCGCTGCTGATCGCCGCGATGTCGGGCCCACTGCTCGGCGAGCGGATCGGTGCGGCGCGCTGGCTGCTGATCGGCGTCGGCTTCCTCGGCGTGCTGGTGGTGGCGTGGCCGACCGGCGGCGACGTCCACCCGGCCATGCTGATCGCCTTCGCCAACGTCCTCTGCTACGCGGTCTACGCGGTCGTCACCCGCCGCCTCGCCGGCGTCGATTCCGCCGCCTCGATGTTGATCTTCTCGACCTCGCTGCCGGTGCTGGTGCTCGCCCCGGCGCTGCCCGCCGTCTGGGTCTGGCCGGAAGGGGCGACCCCGTGGCTGGTGATCGCGATCATGGGCACCCTCGGCGCCCTCGGCCATCTCCTGCTGACCCTCGCCTTCGCCCGTGCCCCGGCCTCGGTGATCGCCCCCTTCACCTATACCCAGATCCTGTGGATGACGCTGTCGGGCTGGCTGGTCTTCGGCGACATGCCCGGTCCGCGGACGGTCCTCGGCGCGGCGATCGTGATCGCCGGCGGCATCGGATTGTTGGGGTTGGAACGTCCCGCCGCCGTCCGTCGCCGGAGCTGCCCCCCGCCCCGCCGGCGGGATCGACCGGACGGCTTCCCCGACCGGGCGGTGCGACCCGGGAGTTGTTGCGGTCCGCTCGACTTTCCGGCACAAACGGGCGACCGCGCGCGAGGGACGTCGCGGTCGGGAAGCCCTCCTCCTCCCTCGCTCGAGATCACGATGGACACCCCTGGCGCCACGCCGAAACGACGTCTCACCCTGGCGATGATCGCCGAACGACTGGACCTGTCGACCGCGACGGTGTCCCTCGCTCTGCGCAATTCCTCGCTGGTCGCGGAGGAGACGCGCAAGCGGGTGCACGCGCTCGCCGAGGAGCTCGGCTACATCTACAACCGCTCCGCCGCCAGTCTGCGCACCGCCCGCACCAACATCGTCGGTCTGGTGGTGCACGACATCCTGAACCCCTATTTCGCCGAGCTGGTCTCCGCCGTCGAGACCGAACTCGGCCGCCAGGGCCAGACCGTGATCCTGTGCAATCACGGCGACGATCTGGTGCGCCAGCGCCATTTCATGGAAACGCTGCTGCAGTACCGCGCCGACGGCATGATCCTGTGCCCGGCCGCCGGGTCGAAGCCGCAGGACGTCGCCCGCATCGTCGACGCCGGCCTGCCCACCGTGTTGATCGCCCGCGAGCTGCCCGATCTGCCCGACGTGCCGGTGATCCGCGGCGACGACCGCGCCGGCATCCGCTCCGCCGTCGAGCACCTGATCTCGCTCGGCCACACCCGCATCGCCCTGGTCGGCGGCCATCCCGGCACCTCGTCCGCCGCCTCCGAGCGTCGCGCCGGTTACGAGGACGCCCTCGCCGCCGCCGGACTGCCGGTCGACCGGACCCTCGAGTTCCCCGCCGACGGCAGCCGCCGCGCCGGCCGCGACATCTGCGAGACCGTGCTCGGCGCCCATCCGACCGCCATCGTCTGCTTCAACGACCTGCTCGCCCTCGGCGCCATGATGGAGCTGAAGCGTCGCGGCATCGAACCGGGCCGCGACATTTCGCTCTCCGGTTACGACGACATCGACGAGTCCTCGGTGTGGTCGCCCGGCCTCAACACCGTATGGAACGGTCAGCAGGAGGTCGGCCGCCTCGCCGCCCAGACCCTGCTCGACGTCGTCGCCGGCCGCCGCCCGGAGCATCAGCGCGTGCTGGTCCGCCCCGAGCTGCGCCTGCGCGACACCACCTGCCCGCCGGTCGCGCGCGGCTGAGGCCGACGACACGACCGTGAGACGACGGCGCGCCCGAAAGGGACGCGCCGATCGGGCGCTCAGGCGCCCTTCACCCGCCGGGTGATCTCGGCGACGACGCCGGCGTCGAGCCCGAGCTTGTCGGCCAGCGCCTCGAGATAGGCCTTCTCCGCCGTCTGATCGGGGTCGATCGCCAACAGCGACGCGGCGTAGAGATGCGCCGCCTCGTTCGGGGCGCCGGCCAACCCCGCCACCCGATCGAGATCGAGCGGCGCCGCCAGCTCGGTGTCGAGGAAGGCCTTGGCGGCACCCTCGATCGGACCGACCTTGGCGAGGATCGCCGCCCGCTCCGCCTCGTCGACGTGACCGTCGGCCTTGGCCGCCTGGATCATCGCCACGATCGTCGCGGCGGCGAGCTTCTGCTGCGCCTCCACCGTCGCCGCCGGCGGTTCGAGCGCCACCGGCGCCGCCGGGCTCGCGGCCGGTGCGTCGGGCGCCTGCGCTGACTGCATCGCCTTCCAGGCGAGACCGCCGAGCGCGGCGAGCGAGCCGATCGTCGCCACCGTGCCGCCGACCTTGCGGCCCGTCTCGGTGCCGACGATGAGGCCGAGCAACCCGCCGGCGACCGCGCCGATCGCCAATCCCTGACCCTGATTTTCGACGAGGCCCTTCATCTGGGCCATCTTGTCCTCGCCGATCACCTCGGTCGCCTTGGCCTCGAGCGAACTCAGGCCTTCGCCGAGAAGGGCCTTGCCCTTGGCGAGATTCTCGGCGCCGACGAGGTTTTCGACGGTCTTGCCGCCCTGATCGATGTAGCTCTGCGCCGTCGCCGCGGTCTGCGGGCCGAGCATCTGTTCCAGGAGCTTCATGGCGTCGAACATGTCCGATCCTCCGATCCGGCCGGCCCGGAGGCGCGGCTGCGCGCCTCGGACGCGAGGCGACGACCGGGATCTAAGCATGCCGTCGTGACGGTGCAAGTACGCCTGCCGCTAGGGAAGCGCGAGGATCCGACATCGGCGGACCGGCGAACGGCCGATCAGCAGGCGGCGCCGAGATTGGCCGCCTCGCGCGCCAACCGCTCGATGCGGTCCCAATCGCCGGCGGCGATCGCGTCGGCCGGGGTCACCCACGACCCGCCGACGCAGACGACGTTGGGCAGGGCGAGATAGCGCGACGCCTTCTCCGGCCCGATCCCGCCGGTCGGACAGAACCGCAGCCGCGGCAGCGGCGAGGCGAGCGCCTTGAGATGATCAGTCCCGCCGACCGCCTCGGCCGGGAAGAACTTCATCCGCTCGTAGCCGCGTTCCATCAGCGCCATCGCCTCGGTCGCCGTCGCCACGCCGGGCAACAACGGCACCGGCGCGCGATCCACCGCGTCGAGCAGCTTCGGCGAGGTTCCCGGCGACACCAGGAACTGCGCCCCCGCCTCCACCGACGCCGACACGGCGAGGCCGTCGAGCACCGTCCCGGCGCCGACGATCGCCCCCTCGAGGGTCGAGAGCGCGCGGATGCAGTCGTAGGCGCGCGCGGTGCGCAGCGTCACCTCGAGCACCGGCAGACCGCCGGCGACCAGCGCTCGGCCGACCCCCAACGCCTTCTCGGGGTCTTCGAGGATCAGCACCGGGATGACCGGCGCCCGCGTCATCAGGTGATCGAGGAGATCGATGTTCTGGCTCATGCGACTTTCGTAGCGCGAATCGGTGTCGAAGAGAAGACGCCCCGCCCCGAAACGACGAAGGGCGCCCCTCGCGGAGCGCCCCTCGAAACGACGGATCGCCGCCTCACCAGGTCTTCTGCGGGAACAGCTTGAACAGCCAGGTCTCGGTCAGCGCCGATTCGCCGTCGCGCAGGAAGGCGCGCAGATCGACCGGATCGGCACCCTCCGCCTTGACGTCGAACTGCAGCCGCCAAGCGTCGTTCCACGAGGTGGTCTCGAGGAAGACCGACGAGATCTCGCCACGCGACGGCGTGATCACCGCCTCCGGCTTGCGATCTTTGGGGAAGGTCTTGAGCGGCCCGCCGGAGAACTCCACCACCATGCGCTTGAGCTCGGGCGGATTGGTGCGGCTGTAGGGGAAACCGCCGCGCCCGATCCGGGTGGCGATCGGCCGGGCGAGGTTCTGCGGCGGCTCCGGTTCGTCGGCGCCCCAGTACATGCGGTAGCGGAATTCGAACGACTGACCCGCCTTGACCGGCTCCTTCGGCACCCAGAAGCAGCCGATGTTGTCGAAGTCCTCGTGATCGGTCGGGAACTCGACGAGATGGAAGGCGCCCTGCCCCCAACCGCCGATCGGCTCGATCCACAGGCTCGGCCGCCGCTCGTAGTTGAGGTAGCGGTCGAGATAGTGGTTGGGATCGCGGTCGCGCTGCATCAGGCCGAAGCCGCGCGGGTTGTCGTCGACGAAGGCCGAGGTCGACGGCGCCGGCGGGTTGATCAGCGGCCGCCAGATGCGCTCGCCCGCGCCCGTCCACATCGCCAGACCGTCGCTGTCGTGCGCGCCGTTGCGCCACTCGAGCTGGTAGCTCTTGTCGTAGTTGGAGAACCAGTACATCGACGTCATCGGCGAGATGCCGAGCTTGGCGACGTCCTTGCGGACGAAGAGATTGCTCTCCACGTCCACCACCACCGCGTCGGTGCGCCGCACCGTGAACTTGAACGCGCCGGTGACCGACGGTCCGTCGAGCAGGGCGTAGACGACGACCGGCTGGGTCTCCGCGCTCGCCGGCTGCAGATAGAACTCGGTGAAGTCGGGGAACTCCTCCGGCATCGGGCTCGCCGTGTCGATGGCGACGCCGCGCGCCGACAGACCGTATTCGCCGAGCGAGCCGATGCAGCGGAAATAGGAGGCACCGAGGAAGGCGCACCAGTCCTTCGTCGCCCAATCCGGGCGAGACTTCGCCTCGCGGATCTGGAAGCCGGCGAAGCCGGTGTCCTCCGGCAACTTCTGCGCCGGGCTGTCGTCCGGCATGTCGAAGTATTCCGGCTCGTAGAGCACCTCGGCCGCCTTGTCGCCGTCGACCGCGTGCATCTTGATGGTCTTGGGGAAATACTTGCCGACGGGGAAGAAGGTGATCGGATAGATCCCCTTCTCGTCGCCGTAGAGGGCGTGGTCGGCGCGGAACTTGATCTTGCCGTGCTGCTCGTAGCCGATCTGGTCGACGATCTCGGGTGCCGGCTTGCGCGGCGCGAGATAGGCCTTGCCGGCCATGGTGCGGGCGCGGGCGACCAGCGAGGCGAAGGAGAACGGCTTCGCCGGTCCGAACTTCAGCTGCGCGGCCATCGCCGGCGATGCGCCGAGCATCGAGGCGACGGAAGCGGCGAAGGCGGTGGCGAGAACGTCACGACGAGTGAGATCGGCGCTCATGAATGGTCCCGGGGATCCCTGGAGAGGTTCGGAGGAGGCGAGAAAGGGATTGCGTTCGGCTCGCCCTTCCTCCTTCTAATGCCCCGCACCTTCCATCGCAATCGGGCGGAATGGGGGCGAAGCCCCGTCGTGCCGCCGCGACCACACGCCGCTGCTCAGAGCTTCGCCCGCCACCGAGTGAGCGTCAGCGCGTTGGTCACCACCGTGACCGAGCTCATCGCCATCGCCGCGCCGGCCAGCGCCGGGGTGAGGTGACCGCCGGCGGCCAGCGGCACGCCGATCACGTTGTAGAAGAACGCCCAGAACAAATTCTGCCGGATCTTGCCCCAGGTCGCCCGCGCGATCTCCAGCGCCGCCGGCACCAGCCGCGGATCCGGCCGCATCAGGGTGATGCCGGCCGTCTCCATCGCCACGTCGGCGCCCGAACCGAGGGCGACGCCGACGTCCGCGGCAGCCAGCGCCGGGCCGTCGTTGATGCCGTCGCCGACCATCGCCACCACGTGCGCGGAGCGGCGGAGCAGCTCGACCGCCTCGACCTTGCCCTCCGGCAGCACCTGCGCGCTCACCCCGTCGATGCCGACCGCCTGGGCCACCGCCTGGGCCGGCGCCTTGGCGTCGCCGGTGACGAGCTGGGTGACGATGCGCTCGGCGGCGAGCCGTGCCACCGCCTCGCGCGCCGTCGGCTTGATCGGATCGGCGAGCGCCACGAGCCCGAGCGCCTCGCGATCGCGTGCCACCACCACCACCGTCTTGGCCTCGTCGGCGAGCCGCCGCGCCTCGGTCTCGAACAGGCGCAGGTCGACCCCCGCCTCCTCCATCATCCGGCGATTGCCGACCATCACCGTCCGCCCGTCGACCCGGCCCGACACGCCGCGCCCGACCGCGGCGCGGAAGTCGGCGAC
>JAAYVT010000184.1 GCA_012517025.1 Phyllobacteriaceae bacterium
CGCCAAGATCATCGCCTGATGATCGGCTCGGCGCCCGTTTCGAGCGGGCGCCCGGGTTGCCTTCGACGGGTGACCTGTGAAAAAAAGTTTCGCCGCGATCGATCGGGAATCGATCGCGGCGGAGGACGGCGAAAGCCGAAATTCGACTGTGCCTCTAGGGGTATAGCTCAGTTGGTAGAGCATCGGTCTCCAAAACCGAGGGTCGTAGGTTCGAGTCCTACTGCCCCTGCCAGTCGATTTTTCGCTTGAGATCGTCCGATTTGCACACTAGGTAGAACCTCCCAGCGAGGCGCGCGAGGGAATACCCTCCCGCGCCCGCGTGTCGTGAGCGGCGGATGGCCAAGACCAATCCTTTCACTTTCCTGCAGCAGGTGCGTGACGAGGTCGCCAAGGTCACTTGGCCGACCCGCAACGAGACCGGCATCACCACGTTGATGGTGGTCGCGATGGCCTTCCTGGCTGCCTTGTTCTTCCTGCTGGCCGATCAGGTCATGGGCTGGGGCGTCAGCCTCGTGCTCGGGCTGGGTCGTTGACGGCGGAGGGGGATCGTTTCATGGCCAAGCGCTGGTACATCGTTCACGCCTACTCGAACTTCGAGAACAAGGTCGCCGAATCGATTCGGGAGCGGGCCGCTCAGAACGGTCTGACCGACATGTTCGAGCAGATCCTGGTGCCGACCGAGAAGGTCACCGAGGTTCGGCGCGGCCGCAAGGTCGACACCGAGCGGAAGTTCTTCCCCGGCTACGTGCTGGTGAAGGCGGAGCTGACCGACCAGGTCTTCCACCTCATCAAGAATACGCCGAAGGTGACCGGCTTCCTCGGCGCCGCCGACAAGCCGATGCCGATCCAGGAATCCGAGGCGCTCCGCATTCTGCAGCAGGTGCAGGACGGCGTCGAGCGGCCGAAGCCTTCGGTGAGCTTCGAGGTGGGCGAGAGCGTCAAGGTGTCCGACGGGCCCTTCGCTTCGTTCAACGGCATCGTCGAGGAGATCGACGAGGAGCGGGCGCGTCTCAAGGTCGCTGTGTCGATCTTCGGGCGGGCGACGCCGGTCGATCTCGAATACGGTCAGGTCGAAAAGATCTGATCGCGTGAGCGAATTCGAAACCGCCTCCGGCAGGGCTTTCCGCCGGGGGTGGTTTCGTTCCGTCCGGAGGTCCTCCGGGCGGGTCGGATCGCCCTCGGGCGGTTCGACGTCCGTGTCCGGATGCGGCTCGCCGCTTCGGACGGGCGGGAGGTTCTCCGGAGTCGTCGCCGGACGCCGTCGGAACCCGACCGCCGCACTCCTCGCGTACCGGTGTCGCACCGGTCAGATTTGGGAGCCAGAACATGGCGAAGAAGGTCCAGGGCTACATCAAGCTCCAGGTGCCGGCGGGTTCTGCCAATCCGTCGCCGCCGATCGGCCCCGCGCTCGGTCAGCGCGGTCTGAACATCATGCAGTTCTGCAAGGACTTCAACTCGAAGACCGCGGAAATGCCGAAGGGTCAGCCGACCCCGGTGGTGATCACCTATTTCACCGACAAGAGCTTCTCCTTCGAGTTCAAGACGCCGCCGGCGAGCTTCTTCCTGAAGCAGGCCGCCAAGCTCGACACCAAGAAGAAGCCCGGCTCCGGTTCCAAGCTTCCCGGCCGCACCGTCGTCGGTCAGGTCACCTCGGCTCAGGTCAAGGAGATCGCCGAGAAGAAGATGAAGGACCTGAACGCCAACGACGTCGACGCCGCCGCGAAGATGATCGAGGGCACCGCCCGGTCCATGGGCCTGCGTGTGGTGGAGTGAGACGATGACCAAGATCGCCAAGCATACCGCCAAGGCCCGTGAGGGCATCGATCCGGCCAAGCTCTACGCCCTCGAAGAGGCGGTGAAGCTGGTCAAGGAGAAGGCCTCCGCCAAGTTCGACGAGACCGTCGAGATCTCGATGAACCTCGGCGTCGATCCGCGCCACGCCGACCAGATGGTCCGCGGTGTCTGCAACCTGCCCAACGGCACCGGCAAGTCGGTCCGCGTGGCGGTGTTCGCCCGCGGCGCCAAGGCCGACGAAGCCAAGGCCGCCGGCGCCGACATCGTCGGTGCGGAGGACCTGCTCGCCGAGATCCAGGGCGGCAAGATCGACTTCGATCGCTGCATCGCCACCCCGGACCTGATGCCGCTGGTCGGCCGTCTCGGCAAGATCCTCGGCCCGCGCGGTCTGATGCCGAACCCGAAGGTCGGCACCGTGACCATGGACGTCACCAAGGCCGTCGGCGACGCCAAGGGCGGCGCCGTCGAGTTCCGCGCCGAGAAGGCGGGCATCGTCCACGCCGGCGTCGGCAAGGTGTCGTTCTCGCTCGAGGCGCTGATGCAGAACATCGTCGCCTTCGCGGAGGCCGTGCACAAGGCCAAGCCGACCGGCGCCAAGGGCACTTACGTGCAGCGCGTCGCGGTCTCCTCGACCATGGGCCCCGGCCTCAAGGTCGACCCGTCGACGGTGCACGCCGCCTCCTGAGGCGCATGAATTCTCCCGTCGGATCGCGAGATCCGGCGGGCGATGCCTCTTCCCGAAAGGGGAGGGGCGGGCCCCCGAGACATCGGGGGACCTGTCCGAGACCGAGGGCGCCGAGGGGGAGACCCCGAAGCTTAATTCGTCGAACTCGAGTGCGATTCGAGGAGCCCTCCGAGACGGGAAGAAGCGAAATTCGAAGGGTGGATCGACCACGACTTCGAAACGGTTCGGACCGTTGACCTTTGACCGTCCCGCGTGAGCGCGGAGGGCCGAAGGGGACAGGAAGACGTGGCGCTTTCCGGCTCGCCCGGAGGCGCCCCCTGCAACCGGCCTTCGCGAAGCTCCGCTTTTCGAAGGTCAAAGGCAAATGAGGCTGTCGTGGAAAGAGCGGAAAAGCGCGAACTCGTCGCTTCCCTCAACGTCCAGTTCAAGGCGACTGGGTCCGTTGTGGTCGCGAAGTACGCGGGGCTCTCGGTGAAGGACATGACCGCGCTGCGCGGTAAGGTCCGGGCTGCCGGAGGCACCGTCAAGGTCGCGAAGAACCGCCTCGCCAAGCTGGCTCTCGTCGGCACCGAACTCGAGCACATCGCCCACCTCTTCAAGGGCCCGACCGTGATCCTCACTGCGAAGGATCCGGTCGCGTCTCCGAAGGTGGCGGCCGATTTCGCCAAGGGCAACGACAAGTTCGTGATCCTCGGCGGCGGCCTCGGCAAGCAGACCCTCGACGTCAACGGCGTCAAGGCTCTCGCCGAGCTGCCCTCGCTCGAAG
>JAAYVT010000185.1 GCA_012517025.1 Phyllobacteriaceae bacterium
CCGAGAGCTGCATGCTCGCCGACGCCTGGGCGACCGCGTTGCTGGTGTCGCGCCGCGATGCCGGTCTGGCGCTCGCCCGGCGACGCGGTCTGACCGCGTTCCTGGTCGACACGAACGGCACCTCCCACGCCGTGCCGCCGCTCGCCTGAGCGCCGGCTGCGGCGGCGCGATCACGGAAGATCTCCGCCCGGTCGAAGGACTTGCACCGGCGCCGTCGACGGAGTTAATCTCTTTCGACGGCAGCTCGAGGATGCGCTGCCGACCCCAGGCTATGTCAGCCGCCCGTCTCACCTGCGCGTGAGGGGCGGCTTTTTTGTGCCCGCACGGGCCCGGAGGCGTCATGGACGACCAACATCCCCTCGCCGATCACCGCATCGCCACGGCCCCCTATTATCGGCCGACCGGCGCGGAGATCGCCGTCTTCGAGGCGGCGCACGCCGATCGCATCCCGATGATGCTCAAGGGCCCGACCGGTTGCGGCAAGACCCGTTTCATCGAGCACATGGCGCATCGGCTCGGCAAGCCGTTGATCACCGTCGCCTGCCACGAGGACATGACCGCCTCCGACCTCGTCGGCCGCTTCCTGCTCGACGCCCAGGGCACGGTCTGGCAGGACGGGCCGCTCACGCTGGCGGTGCGTCACGGCGCCATCCTCTATCTCGACGAGATCGTCGAGGCCCGCCAAGACACCACCGTCGTCATCCATCCGCTGACCGACGACCGCCGGGTGCTGCCGATCGAAAAGCGCAACGAGCTGATCGCCGCCCATCCCGACTTCCACCTCGTCGTCTCCTACAACCCCGGCTATCAGAGCGCGGTCAAGGACCTCAAGGAATCGACCAAGCAGCGCTTCGTCGCCCTCGACTTCGACTATCCGGCGCCCGAGGTCGAGGCCGAGATCATCGCCCACGAGGCCGGGATCGACGCCGACGTCGCCCTGTTGGTGGTCGAGATCGGTGCCCGCTCGCGCAATCTGCGTGGCCACGGCCTCGACGAGGGCGCCTCCACCCGCATGCTGATCCAGGCCGGCCGTCTGATCGGGCGCGGCATCCCGGTGCGCGATGCCTGTCGGATCGCGCTGGTGGTGCCGGTGACCGACGACGTCGACATGCGCGCGGCGCTGAGCCGGGCGATCGAGGCCTGCATCGCATGAGCCGGCCGCAGCCGACCGGCGCGGCATCGCCGGACACCATGGCGGCGTTGGCGCGGACGGTGCTGGCGCGCGAGAGCTTGGCGGCGAGCTTCCTCGAGGCTTCGGCGATCGCCGAGGGCTTCGCCCCGGAGCTGCGCGACGCCTGGGCGGAACGTGCGTTGGCGCTGCAGGCCGTCAACGCCGGCGTCGCCTGTTCGCTCGCCTTCTTCGCGCTGACCATCCGGCTCGGTCGCCGCGACGCCGCCGCCACCCCGATCGCCGTCGCCGAGGCCGCCGCCGCGATCTGCCGCCACGCCGGCTCCCACGCCGCGACCGCCGTCGTCGGCGCCGGCGAGGCGATGCTCGGTCTCGTCGGCGACGACGTGCCCGTTGTCCTCGACGCCCTCGTCGATCTCGCCGAGAAGCGGCCGAAGGCGATCGAACCGGCGCTGGCGACGCTCGGCCGGGTGCTGCCGGTGATCGGCGCCGCCGCCTATCGCGAGTGGCTGGCGGCGGGCCTGCGCGCCCATGCCACCGACGAAGGTCGGCTCCTCGCCTATGTCGCGCTCGAGGATCCGCTCGCCCGCGAGCGGCTGCGCGACCACGGCCGCGCCGGGGCGCTGCGCCGGTCGATGCCGAGCGCGCTCGCCTTCGCCGCCGCCCTCGACGGCGACAAGCCGACGGCGCGACTGGTCCCGCGCGCCGAGCGGGCGAGCCTCGCCCTGCCGATCGTGGTGATGCCGGAGGCCTTCCCCGATCATCCGGCCGAAGACCAGGGCGACCTCGCCGCCGCCGCCCTCGCCCACGCCGCCGCGCACCGGATGTTCGGAGGGGCGCCGTTCGATCCGCGCCGGCTGAAACCGGTCCAGGTGGCGCTGACCTCGATGATCGAGGACGCCCGGGTCGAGACGCTGGCGCTGCGGCGCTTCCCCGGTCTCGCCCGGCTGTGGCGACCGTTCCACACTACCGGTCCCGATACGGCGCGCACTGTGCCCTTCCTGATGGCGCGGATGGCGCGGGCGCTGTTCGATCCGACCTACGACGACCCGGAGGCGTGGATCGCCAAGGCGCGGGCGTTGTTCGCCGCGGCGGTCGCCGCCGGCCGGCTCGACGACCCGACGATGGCGCGCGAGATCGGCGGTCTCCTCGGCAACGACCTCGGGCAGATGCGCCTGTCGTTCAATCCCAAGACCTGGGTGGTCGAACCGATCTATCGCGACGACCACGCCGGTCTGTGGACCACCGAGACCCCGCCCGAGGCGGAGGCGGCCGAGATCGACGTCGCCGTCGAGGCGGTGCGCCGCCGCGAGGAGGAGCGCGACGACGGCCGGTCCCGCGAGGAGACCGCGCCGGGGGCGCCGGAAGAGGTCGGCCGCGCCCGTCTGGCGGCGGAGGACGACGACGCCGGCACGGTGATCGAGCGTCTGCCGGAATGGGACCACGAGGCGGCGGTGCTGCGCCCCGACTGGGTGACGATCCGGGCATATCGCCCCGCCGTTCGCGGCGCCGACGCGGTCGACCGCTTGGCCGACGCCGTGGCGACGCCGGCCAAGCGGGTCGAGGCGATGATCCGCGGCGCCCGCCTCGGCCTGCCGCAACGGCTGAAGAAACAGGCGGAAGGCGACATGCTCGACCTCGACGGGGCGATCGGCGCGGCGATCGCCCGCCGCATCGGCGAGACCCCGGACCACCGGGTCTATCGCCGCACCGACCGCAAGATCCGCGATCTCGCCACGCATCTGATGATCGACACTTCGGAGAGCACTCGCGATCCGTTGCCGGGACGCAAGACCCGCGTCCTCGACGTCGAGATCGAGGCGACGGCGGTGCTCGCCACCGCGATCGACGCGCTCGGCGATCGGCTGGCGGTCGAGGGCTTCGCCTCCGACGGCCGCGAGGACGTGCGCGTCACCCCGGTCAAGGACTTCGCGGAACGGTTCGACGCGACCACCCGCGCCCGCCTCGCCGGGCTGGAGCCGGGGCGCTCGACCCGCCTCGGCGCGGTGCTCAGGCACGGCGGCCGACGCCTCGCCGACCGGCGTGCCTATCGCCGTCTGCTGGTGGTGATCACCGACGGCGAGCCCTTCGACGTCGACTGCGACGATCCCCGCTATCTGGTCGAGGACGCGCGCCGCGCGGTGCACGAGCTGTGCGCCGCCGGCATCGACGCCTTCGGCCTCGGCATCGGCGCGCCGCACGCCACCGGCGACCGCATCTTCGGGCGCGGCAACTTCGTCCCGATCGCCCGGCCGGAGGATCTGACCCGGGCGCTGTCGGCGCTCTACTTCCGCCTCGCCGCGCGCTGAACCGCGAGGCGCGGGGGCTCTCGCCGGAGCCCCCGCGCCGTTCGAGCATCGCCTGCGTGTTTCGTCGACATCGTGATCCGACCCGGACGACGCCGGTTCGGACACGCCTTTGCTCGCGGAGGTTCGAACGGATCGAACCTTCACGAGCTCGCTGTCGGACCTGAGAAAAGGGCCTCCGCCGGCGATCGCCGGCGGAGGCGAACCTGCGTCAGCTGGCGAGGAGTTCCTTGAGCTTTTCGTCGAGGAAGGCGACGTCGACCGGGTTGGTGCCCGGGCCGCCGGCGAAGTGACCCCACACCGACGGGATCGGGATCAGGGTGGCGTTCGGCATGGCCGCGACCTCGTTCTCGCTGTCGGCGACGCGGAAATAGAGGTCGGTGGCGCCCGGCATGACGTAGGTCTTGGCCTTG
Organism: Phyllobacteriaceae bacterium; assembly: GCA_012517025.1. Taxonomy (GTDB): domain Bacteria; phylum Pseudomonadota; class Alphaproteobacteria; order Rhizobiales; family Ancalomicrobiaceae; genus Pinisolibacter. Next base: position 3,849 of record JAAYVT010000185.1, read on the forward strand.
ATCGCCCCGAGCGCCTTCACGAAGTCGCCGTGGTAGAGCTCGTTGTCGGAGATGTCGCCGTTCTGCCAGGTCCACAGCATGGTCAGCAGATTGTTGGCGTCGCGCGGCAGGAAGAAGCCTTCCCAGAACGCCACCAGGAAGTCCTCGAGCGAGGAATAGCCCAGCGCCTCGATGTCGAGGTTGGCGCGATAGAAGTCCTGCGAGAAACCCCAACCGGCATAGACCCGAGCGGCGGCGCGCAGACCCTTGTTCGGCTTGGTGGTGTACCAGCCCTCTGCGAAGGCGGCGTCGGCGGTCAGCGCCGCCTTGACGCCCTCGAGGAACACCTTGTTGTGGCGCGAGCACTTGGCCGAGCCGCAGAAGGGGGCGAGCAGATCCATCATGTCGGGGTACATCGCCCCCCAATGGAAGGTCTGCAGCGCCCCCATCGACCAGCCGACCACCAGACGGATGTGCTCGATGCCGAACTTCTCGGTCACCAGACGGTACTGCGCCTTGACGTTGTCGTAAGGAGTGACGTCCGGGAAGCGCGGGCCGTTGTAGGGTTCCGGCGTGTTGCTCGCCGACGACGACAGGCCGTTGCCCAGCATGTTCGGGATGATGATGAAGTACTTGGTCGGATCGAGCGCCATGCCCTCGCCGATCAGCCACTCGTTGTCGTAGTGCTGACCCGAATACCAAGTCGGATAGACGATGACGTTGTCCTTGGCGGCGTTGAGGGTGCCGAAGGTCTTGTAGGCGAGCTTGCAGTCGCGAAGCGTCGCGCCCCGCTGCAGGGAGAAGTCGCCGAGATCGAAGATTTCATAATCGAGAGGCATGTCGGTTCCTCGGTGAAAATCGCGGAAAGAAGGAGAGAGCGATCGGCGGACGCGCCGCCGATCGGGGGGGGGCCTCAGGCGGTCGCGCGGCGGCGCGACGACAGGAGCCAGTAGGCGACGGCGGCGACCACGAAGGCCGACAGCGCGGTGGAGAGGAACGGCGCGGTTTCCTCCACCACGAAGGCGGCGACCGAGCCGATCGCCCAGGCGACGAACGCGGTGCCGCGCCAGTCGGTGTCGATCTCGGCCTTGGGGCGCAGGAGATACTGGTCGACCAGGATGATCGCGCCGATCGGCGGCACCAGGATGCCGAGCAGCGACAGCCACTGGATGAAGAAGGCCCAGACGTTGCCGGCCGCCACGACGATGCCGATGACCCCGAGGATCACCGCCAGCAGACACATGTGGCTGCGCACGATGCGCGACCAGCCGGTCGCCGCGTTGTAGAGGCAGTGCGAGCAGACCGAGCCGAGGTTGCAGTAGAGGAACAGGAAGGCGAGTGCGCTGAGCCAGGTCAGCTGCTTGCCGTTCATGTAGCCGAACATGTTGTCGTTGCCGAAGGGGTTGGCGTTCGGCACCGCGAGCGCCGCCGTCATGATGCCGCCGACCAGCATCGCCACCATGTTGGCGAAGGGGAAGGCGCTGAAGGTGGCGATCAGGGACGACTTGGGATCCTTGGCCCACCGATTGAAGTCGGCGGTGACGGTGCCGGCGTCGATGAACAGCGCCAGCACGACGGTGAGACCGACGCCCATCGACATGGTCGCGACGCCGTTGTTGCCGGCGTAGGAGAGCACCGCGTCGAAGCCGTGGGTCGAGACGACGTCGCCGACCACCCCGAGGCCGAGGACCACGAACAGCGGCACCGAGACGACGCCGATCCAGTGCAGGCCGCGCACGCCGACGAAGGTGATGGCGATGTAGAGCGCCCCGGCGATGGTGGTCATCAGCACGTAGTTGAGACCGTAGGTCGAGGAGACCAGCGCCCCGGTGATGCCGGTCTGCACGGCGTACCAGCCGAGCAGCAGCGTGGACAGCAGGCCGGAGGCGAAGACGTAGCCCTTGCGGCCGAACACGACCGAAGCGAGCAGAGCGAAGTTCACGCCGCGCCGGGTGCCGAGCACGCCGAGCGCCCCGACGTAGGCGAACATCAGCAGGTTGCCGAGGATCATCGCGATCAGCGCGCGCTTGAAGCCCATGCCGAGCACCAACAGCGATCCGGTCATCGCTCCCGTGACGATCATCGGGAAGCCGAGCCACACCATGGTGACCGAGAACAGGCTCCGACGTGCCGCCGCGGGTACCGGCGAGTGCTCGTATTCTTCACCGAACAGCTTGTCGACGTCGTCCTCGACCTCTTCGAGCGTGTGGTGAGCGTGCGTTTTGGTTCCAATGTTCGTCATCGACGACCCCATGTCTTCGCGGAAAGGGAACGGGCAAATGCGGGTTCGGCGGTCCCGACCGGGGTCGGGACGGCTTCCGTGTGGGGAGCCGGCCCCCGGGGAGGACCGGGAGCCGGGCGCGTGTTCAGCGATGGGCGACCTTGTTGGGGATGCCGTCGATCGGGCATTCCTCCGAGCCGATGGTCGGCCGCGTCATCGCCTCGACCATCTCGCGGGTACCTTCCGGATCGGCCGCCCACTTCTTGTAGAAGTCGTACGGGCAGGCGGCGGTGCCGCGATCTCCGTCACCGGAATTGAGCATGCCGGTGTAGCCGCGGTGGACCAGCTTGAAGAGGTGATTCTGCGCCTGGCCGTTCTTGCGGGCGTCGCGGATCAGCGACTTGGAGAGCTGGGCGTACTGGATGCCGTACTCCTCCTCGCCGCATTCGCCGAGGGTGCGGCCGTCGAAGCCGACCAGCATCGAATGGCCGAAGTAGGTGTAGACGCCGTCGAAGCCGGCACAGTTGGCGACCGCCACATAGACGTTGTTGGCCCAGGCCATGGCGCGGGCCATGATCACCTGCTGTTCCTTGGCCGGGTACATGTAGCCCTGGCAGCGCACGATCAGCTCGGCGCCGCGCATCGCGCAGTCGCGCCAGATCTCCGGATAGTTGCCGTCGTCGCAGATGATCAGCGAGATCTTGAGGCCCTTCGGCCCCTCGGTGACATAGGTGCAGTCGCCCGGATACCAGCCCTCGATCGGCACCCAGGGCATGATCTTGCGGTACTTCTGGACGATTTCACCCTTGTCGTTCATCAGGATGAGGGTGTTGTAGGGCGCCTTGTTGGGGTGCTCCTCGTGGCGCTCGCCGGTCAGCGAGAACACGCCCCAGACCTTCGCCTTACGGCAGGCTTCGGCGAAGATGTCGGTCTCGTCGCCCGGAATCGAGGCGGCGTTCTCGTACATCTCCTTGCTGTCGTACATGATGCCGTGGCTGGAATATTCCGGGAACACGATCAGATCGAGACCCGGCAGACCCTGCTTGATGCCGACCACCATGTCCGCGATCTTGCGGCAGTTGTCGAGGATCTCGGCCTTGGTGTGGATGCGCGGCATCTTGTAGTTGATCACCGCGACGCCGACGGTGTCGTTGGTGGAGATGATGTCACCGTGAAGCATGCTGGACTCCTGTTTTGGCTGGGGACGGCTCCGCCCTTCGCCCGCGCGGGAAACGCGGACGTCGGCGGTGGACGATGGAAGGTCGGATGCGGGGGATCAGACCGAGAGGTGGGCGTGCACCAACTCTTCGGTCAGGTCGGCGGGGGGACCCTCGACCGCGACGTGCCCCTTCTCGACGATGACGAAGCGGTCGCAGGCGCGGCGGGCGAAGTCGATGTTCTGCTCGACCAGCACGACGGCGATGCCGTGCTTCTCGTTGATCGCGAGGATGACCTCCTCGATCTCCTCGACGATCGAGGGCTGGATGCCCTCGCAGGGTTCGTCGAGCAGCAACACCTTGGGATCGGTGGCGAGCGCCCGGGCGATGGCGAGCTGTTGCTGCTGGCCGCCGGAGAGCACCCCGCCCGGCCGATCGAGATTGTCGCGCAGATAGGGGAAGAGATCCGGCACCAGATCGGGGATCCGCCGCACCCCGTCGGGGCGGGCGAAACAGCCCATCAGGATGTTCTGCCGGATCGTGAAGTCGGGGAAGATCTCGCGGCCCTGCGGCACGTAGCCGATGCCGGCGCGGGCCCGCTCGTGGGTGCCGGCGGTCGACAGGTCGACGTCGCCGAGCGCGATCGTCCCGGTCGCCCGGTCGGTCAGGCCCATGATGGTCTTCATCACCGTGGTCTTGCCGACGCCGTTGCGGCCGAGCACCGCCAGGATGCCGCGCTCCGGCACGTCCATCGAGAAGTCGTGCAGGACGTGGCTGCGGTCGTAATAGCTGTCGACGCCGCTGAGTTTCAGCATCAGGCGATCCTCTTCGATCCGAGATAGGCCCGGCGGACCTCTTCGTTGCGCTCGATGTCGTGGATCCGACCTTCCGCCAGCACCTTGCCGAGGTGCAGGACGGTGATCTTCTCGGCGATCTCGCGGACGAAGGCCATGTCGTGCTCGACCACGATCAGGGTGTGGCGACCCTTGAGGTCGTTGATGATCTGCGAGGTCTTGAAGGTCTCCGCCTGGGTCATGCCGGCGGTCGGCTCGTCGAGCAGGATGATCTTGCGGTTCTGCACGATCAGCATCGCCAGCTCGAGCCATTGGGTCTGACCGTGGCTGAGTTCGCCGGCCCGGCGGTCGGCCTGCGCGGTCAGCCCGGCGAGCTCGAGCGCCTCGTCGACCCGGTCCTTCGCCGTCGAAGCGAAGCCGAACCGCAGGTTCTCGAACACGCCGGGGGTGACGCAGCTCGCCACCTCGAGGTTGCTGCGGACGGTCAAGTCGCGGAAGACGCTGGGGATCTGGAACTTGCGGCCGATGCCGGCACGGGCGATCTCATGCTCCTCGCGATTGGTGATCTCGGTGTCGTCGACGAAGACGCGACCCTGCGTCGACTTGGTCTTGCCGGAGACGAGATCCATCAGCGTCGTCTTGCCGGCGCCGTTGGCCCCGAGCAGGACGCGCAACTCGCCCTCCTCGACGACCATCGACACCCCGTCGACCGCCTTGAAGCCGGAGAAGTCGACGCCGATGTCCTCGATGGTGAGTGCGGATTTGTTGGCCATGGCTCCCTCCTCACTCGCCGGCCGCGGCGACCGGCGCGGCGGCGGAGCGCTCGCGACGGGCGAACAGACGGGCGACGACGTCCTTGGCGACGCCGGCGAGGCCGCGCGGCAGATAGAGGACGACGAACACGAACATCAGGCCGATGACGACCTTCCAGGCTTCCATGAACACCGCGGATTCGCTGATCGACGCCTCGATGGTGTTGATCAGCATGGCGCCGATGCAGGCCCCGAGGATCGACGAGCGACCGCCGACCGCCGCCCACACCACCATGGTGATGGAGAAGGTGAGGTCCATGAAGGTCGGCGAGGCGAACTCGGCGGCGAGCACGTAGAGCATGCCGGCGAACCCGGCGATCAGCGCCGAGACGCAGAAGAAGAAGATCTGATAGGCCGGCACGTCGAAGCCGAGGTAGCGCGCCCGGTTCTCGTCGTCGCGGATCGCCTGCAGGATCAGGCCGGCGCGGGTCTCCACCAAGAGCCGCGCCCCGATCAGCACCACCGACAACGACACCGCCACCAGATAGTAGGTCGGCGTGACGTAGGGGTCGAACTCGAAGCCGGCGACGGTGAACCAGCCGAGATCGGTCAGGCCGTTGAAGCCGTTGGTGAGCGGCTGGGCGTCGATCAGGACGAGCCGGACCAGCAGCACCAGGGCGAGCGTCACGATCGACACGAACACCCCGGCGATGCGCTTGCGGAAGATCACCGCGCCGAGGATGACGGCGACCAGCGTCGGCAGGGCGAGCCCCATGGCGACGCCGAACCATTGCCACTGGAACGGGATCCACAGGAACGAGCCCTTGTTGATGCAGCACAGGTCGGTGGTGGCGCCGGGCTCGGCGTTCCACAGCATGAAGTCGGGGACCGGCTTGTCGGACCCCTGCTGCAGGCTGGTCGCCGAGGCGAGCTTCAGCGACATCGCGATCATGTAGGCGCCGAGGCCGAAGAACAGGCCCTGGCCGAGGTTGAGCACGCCGGCATAGCCCCACGACAGCGCGATCGACACGCCGAGGATGCCGTAGACGCAATATTTGGCGAAGCGGTTGAGCCAGAACGGATCGCTCACCACCAGCGGCAGCAGCATCAGCGCCGCGATGAAGGCCGCGTAGGCGGCGACGGTGACGGAACGTGGGTTCATCTCAGCGCCCCTTGAAGGAGAACAGGCCGCGGGGCATCAGCACGATCACCACGATGACGGTGCCGAAGACGACGGCGCGGGCCAGAATGTCGTTGGTCACGGCGGCGACGAGACCGTTGATCTCACCGAGCAGACCGGAGGCGGCGAGCGCCCCGATCAGCGAGCCGACGCCGCCCACCACCACGACCATGAAGCCGTCGACCACCATCGGCGCGCCCATGTCGGGGAAGACGGTCTTGAAGCCGGACATCATCACCCCGGCGATGCCGGCGAGGCCGGAGCCGTAGGCGAAGGTCAGCGCGTTGACCCGCTCGACGTCGATGCCGCAGGCCGCCGCCATGTTGCGGTTGCGCATGACGGCGCGCACCTGCATGCCGATCGCGGTGCGGTTCATGATGAGCCAGGTCACCGCCGTCATCACGATCGTGACGAGGATGATGAAGGCCCGATAGCCGTTCACCTCGGTGCCGAGCAGCGGGATCGTGCCGCGCAGGAACTCCGGCACGTCGACGTTCTGCAGCCCCGGTCCGAGCCCCTCGACGTGGATGCCGAAGAAGGCGAGGCCGAACTCCAGGCGAACCGCCTGTTGCAGCACCAGGGCGACGCCCCAGGTCGCCAGCAGCGTGTCCATCAGGCGGCCGTAGATCCGGCGCACCAGCACCCGTTCCATCGCCCAACCGATCGCCGCGGCGACGACGAAGGCAATCGGGATCGCCACCAGCAGATTGGCCCCGAGATGGAGGCCGGCGAGCACCGTGGTGTAGGCGCCGATCATCACCATCTCGCCGTGGGCCATGTTGATGACCCCCATGGCGCCGTAGGTGATGGTGAGGCCGAGCGCCACCAGGAGAAGGATCGAGCCCAGGCTCAGACCGATGAACAGAGTATCGACCACGGCGGGTCCTCGGTTTTTTCGGTGAAGGGAAAGGTCCGGCCGCCGCGGAGGGCGGCCGGAGTTGCGGCCGATCGGCCGATCACTGCTTCAGCTTGGTGCTGTCGAGGCCGGCGGCCTTGCAGTAGAGGTTGCTCTCGGTCTCGCCGTAGGCGACGTAGGGCAGCGGCCGGATCGGCGCGTCGAGCTGATGGACGATCTTGCCCTGACCGTCGGCCTGCCACTGCGCGATGCGCGGCGTCAGATACGAGTGCTGGTTCTCGGCGTCGATCTTGACGTGGCCGTTCGGCGCGTCGAACTCGGAGCCGAGCAGCGCCAGCCGGATCTTGTCCGGCGTCAGGTCGGCGCCGACCTTCGCCGCCGCCTGGGCCCAGATGTGGACCTGGTAGTAGCAGGACTCCATGGCGTGATGCGTGACCGCCTTGGGGTCCTTCACATAAGCGCGGTAGCGCTCGACGAAGGCCTTGTTGCGGTCGGTGTCGATCGCCTGGAAATAGGGGAACGAGGTGTAGGAACCGGCGGCGTATTCGGCGCCCATCGCCGCGATCTCGACTTCGGAGGTGACCGAGGCGCAGATCGGCAGCTTGTCGTGGGTGAGGCCCTGGTTCTTGAACTCGCGATAGAAGGCGACGACCGAATCGCCGACCACGTTCGACAGCACCACGTCGCAGCCCGACGACTTGATCTTGTTGACCATCGAGCCCCACTCGGAATGGCCGAGCTCGAGATACTCGTCGGCCACCCACTCGCCGCCGTTCTTCTCGATCAGGATCTTGCACACCTTCGCCATCTCACGCGGATAGATGTAGTTCGATCCGACGATGAAGAACTTCTTCTTTCCGAGCGTGTTGATGATCCACGGAATGAACACCGACAGCTGCTGGTTCGGGGTCGAGCCGGTGTAGACGACGTTCTTCGAGCACTCGAAGCCTTCGTAGTAGGTCGGGTAGAAGAGCAGGTTGTTGCGCTTCTCGAACACCGGCAGCACCGCCTTGCGGCTCGCCGAGGTGTAGCAGGCGAAGGCGGAGACGACGCGGTCGCGCACCACCAGCTTGGAGGCCTTCTCGTTGAAGGTCTTGGGATCGGAGGCGCCGTCCTCGACGATCGCCTTGATCTTGCGGCCGTTGATGCCGCCCTTGGCGTTGATCTCGTCGATCGCCATCAGCGTCGCGTCGTTGAGCGACTTCTCGATGATCGACAGACCGCCGGTGTGGGAGAACAGCACCCCGACCGGGATCTCCTCGGCGGCGGCGGCGCGCGAGGTCAGGAGGCTCGGGGCGGCGATCACCCCCGCGCCGGCCAAGGCGGAGTTACGGAAGAATTCGCGACGGTTCAGCTTCATGACGCCCTCTGTGATGGATCACGGTCGGGCACGGTCCGCCACCTGCGGGCACGCGCCGTCCGGTACCGCGGAGCGGGCTCCGCGGCATGAAGGATCTCGTTCCCACGCGAAGTCATCGGTGGGTCGAGTGGAGACGATCGGATGAACCGACATCCCTGTCGGTCTCGGCGAGGAAATAAAAAAGCCCGCTCACTCCGAGCAGGAGTGAAGCGGGCTACCCAGCCACACGACCCGTAACTCCATTGTTACGGTGTCAAATACGAAGTCTGGGTGCGGATGGAGCCGTTCGACTTCGATTTCGAAGTTAAGCACCTTTCCGGGTGGATTTCAATAGGTCGTGTGCATTGACGATCGCATCCGCCATTTCATCCATGGGTAGTCGCTTCGACATGGCCTGCTGCCGTAGGCTGTCGTAGGCCTCCTGTTCGCTCATGCCGGCGGACTCCATCAGAATCGCCTTCGCCTTGGCGATGCGGTTGTTGCCGGAGAGCTTGCGCTCGAGCTTGCGGATACGTTTCTCGGCGTCCTGCCGCTCGAGCCACAGCGCGCGCGCCAGGGTCAGATTGGTGAGCAGGCCGAACGGGCGGATCGGCTTGTCGATCACCGCCTGAGCACCGCACTCGAGCACCACCTGGAGGGTGCTCGGGTTCTCGTAGGAGACGACGGCGAGGAGGGTCGGCGCCCGCCCCTGGATGCCGCGGACGAGCTTGAGGATGCGGTCGCGTCCCTCGTGCTCGACCGACAGGATCACCACGTCGGCGGTCGGGCTGACGTCGTCCGGCCACGGCCAAGTGGTTTCGCAGTTGCAGCCGATGCGGCGCAGGTGCTCGACCAGCGCCACGCCCTCGCGGTCCGGGGGATGGATCACCTGGATGCGCAGGCCACGCAGGTCGCGGAGGATCTGAACGCTCACGGCTCGCTCCGCAGGTCCTGCTTCTTCATCCGCAGCCGGGCGAAGGTCCACTCGTCCAGCGTCGGTTCGACGAAATAGGGCTCCGGTTTCAGCCGCACCCCCGGGTTCCACACCACCTCGAAGCGATCGGAGGCGTCGACCCGGCCGACCCGCGGCCACAGTTCGGTGTGGTGGTTGTCCGGGTCGATGCGGATGCGCCCCTGCGGCGCGTCGTATTCGAGACCGAGGAGATGAGACACGATCAGATCGGGGTCGTCGCCGCCGGCCCGCCGCAGCGCCTCGGCATAGAGCATCACCTGGAAATAGGCCGCCTCGGCGCAGGCGGTCACCGCCGCCTGTGGTCCGAACCGCGCCTTGAAGGTCGAGACGAAGGCGCGCGCCGCCGGCGTGTCGAGCCCCTCGAAGAAGGGCGCGGCGGTCAGATGGCCGGTGGCGACCCCCGGCGCCATCTCCGCGATCTCCGCCTCGCTGGTGGTGAGGCTGGCGATCGGCATCTTCGCCGGGTCGAAGCCGGCCTCGTGATAGGCGGAATAGAACATCGCCGTCGCCGAGCCGACCACCGTGGAGAAGATGACGTCGGGCTCGTGCTTGCGGATCTCGCGCACCACGCGGTCGAAGTCCTGCCGCCGGCAGTCCAGCGGAACGTAGATCTCCTCGACCACCCGGCCCTTCACCTGGCGGACGAGATCCGCCATGACGCGGTTCGATTCGTAGGGGAAGAGATAGTTCGAGCCGACGAAGAGGAAGCGGTGGCCGTAGTTCTCCAGGATGTAGCGGGCGAGCTGCATCGCATTCTGGTTCGGCGCCGCGCCGGTGTAGATGATGCGGGGGTGATATTCGAAGCCCTCGTAGAGGGTCGCGTAGAACAGCAGGCCGCGATGGGCGTCGAGCTCGGGCATCACCGCCTTGCGGGTCGACGACATGTAGCAGCCGAAGATCGACCGCACCCCGGCGTCGCGGAACAGATGTGCCGCCAGCTGCCCGTAGAGACGGGGGTTGGAAGCGGGATCCTTCACCACCGGTACCAGCGGCCGACCGAGAACGCCGCCGGCGGCGTTGATTTCCTCGATCGCCAACATCGTGCCGTTGTGCTGCGAGGTTTCGACGGCGGCGGTGACGCCGCTGCGCGAATAGAGCACTCCGACTCGCCATCCGTCGTTCATCGCATCGTCTCTACGAAAAAAGCCCCCGCTCCCCGTGCGTGCCGGGGTTCGGAGGCTTCCTTGCCAACAGGTCGGACAGTCATTGTCCCTGCACGATTCTTAATCGAAGCCCGCGCAATGAGCAATCCGAAACCGCTCCGCCCGACGTCGATCGCGACAGGGGGCGGAAACGGGCGACGCGAACCCGCGTCGGAGAGGCGGACGGGACCGCCGCGCGCGGCGGCGATCCCATCGCGATCACTTCTTCATCGGGCAGGACGAGATGCCGAGAAGCGTGTAGGCCGGGCAGAAGCCGAGCAGCGCGGTGGCCAGCGGCACCACGCCGATCCAGCCGACCCACTTCCAGGAAATCGTCGCCGGGGCGAGCAGGGCGAAGGCGATCAGCGCCAGCCCGACCACGATGCGCAGAATCTTGTCGATACCACCGACGTTGGTCGTCATGAGAGGTCTCCTCGTGCAATCCGTCGCGCGACGTCGGAACCCGTCTCCGCCGTCGTCCACGGCTTCTTTAAGAGATGACGCGCCCGGCGTCGGTGATCAAGTCACACCCGCGGTCGCGACGGTCGGCCCGCCCTTGCCGAGCCGGGTTCGGATCGACATAGTCGCCGCGCAACGTCGAGCGAGGAGATCGAGATGGCAGCGCTGTCGCGCCGGGTCGGCTGGAGACCGGTCGCCGCGGTCGTCGGGATCGTGTTCACCGTCGTGGTCGGCGTGATGATGCTGGTCCGTCCGGACGCCGAATGGGCGCAGGTGTTCGTCCTGGCCTCGCGCCAGCTGTGGCACGGCGAGGACTTCTACCACCCCGGCACGCTCTATCTCTATCCGCCGTTCGGGGCCGTCCTCGGCCTGATCTTCGTGCCGCTCCCCGAATGGGGCGCGCGCCTCGGCTTCTTCGCGGTCAACTTGGCGGCGATCGCGACGATCGCGATGGTGTCGTGGCGGCTCGCCGGCGGCGGCACCCTCGGCGAACCGTCGCGGGAGACCCGCGACGACTGGACCGTCGTCGCCCTCGGCGCGGTGGTCGCGGCGCCCTACGCCTGGAACACCGTGCTGCACCAGCAGGCCGACCTCCTGATCGACGCGTTGGTGGCGCTCGGCATGCTCGCCGCGCTCCGCCGTCGCTCGCTCGCCGCCGGTATCCTGATCGGCCTCGGTGCGGCGATCAAGGGACCGCCGCTGCTCTTCGTCGTCTATTTCCTGTGGCGGCGCGACTGGCGGGCGACGGCGGCGCTGCTCGTCACCGTGTTCGGCGTCAGCCTGCTGCCCGATCTGGTCGGGCGCGCCCCGGAGGGGGTGTGGCTCGGCCTGTGGCTGAAGCGCATCATTCTGCCGGCGGCCGACGTCGACACCGCGCTCGGCGCCTGGGCGACGACGACCAGCTTCAACATCTCCAATCAGTCGCTCGGCGGCACGATCCAGCGTTTGGTGAACAGCGTGCTGACGCGCGAGGGCGGCGATCTCGTCATCGTCGCCCGGCCGATGCTCGAGGCGCGGGCGATGAAGCTCGTCACCTACGGGCTGATGGCGGCGATCGGGCTCGTCACCTTCGCCGTCTCGGCGCTCGCCGAGCGGCGTCGCGCCGCGATCGCGCCCTCCGTCGAGGCCGAGCGCGAGGCGCGGGCGACCGAACTGGCGATCGTGCCGCTACTGATGCTCATGTTCTCGCTGATGTCGGGGCTCGCGCATTTCCCGATCGTCGCGCCGATGGCGGTGCTGTTGGCGCGCCGGGCGGTGAGCCGGCCCGATCGGCCGGCGGCGGTGGCGCTCGGCGTCGCGCTGGTGGTGGCGGTGGCGGTCAACAAGGACCTCGTCGGCCGCATCCTCTACGACGCCTTCCTGTGGTCCGGGGTGCCGACGCTCGGCCTGATCGCGCTGTGGCTCGGCGGGCTTGCGCTGCTCCTGCGCCCCTGCGCCGAGCCCGCCGCCGTCCTTCGACCGTCGTGATCGTTCGCGGCGATTCGTCGGTGCGTCGGTTTCGATTCCGGCGGGGCGGGCGACCGACGAGCCGGCGACGAAGACGCGAAAAACGCGGCGCCGCACATCTGCGACCCGCGTTCGGTGATCCGACGATTTCGGGAGAAAATGGCGCGCCCGGAGCGATTCGAACGCCCGACCCTCAGATTCGTAGTCTGATGCTCTATCCAGCTGAGCTACGGGCGCCTGCCCTGACGACCGGAGGAGCGTGCCCCCCGCGTCGGAGCCGTTGTCTAAACGGTTCCGTTCCGGCTGGCAAGCACTCTCGTCGCCTTCGATGACGATTTTTCCCCAGCTTCGCCGGACCGTCTCCCGACCCCGCGAAGGGGGACGAAAGCCGTCGCGCCGGCGGCGAACCGCCGTGCCGGGCGAGAACGCGGGGCAGCACGGCGCCGAACCCCGTCGTCACGTCGAGCGCGCTTCGTTATAGAAGAACGACCGTCGTGATCGCTCGGGGAGCCGCTCTCCGAAGGCCGCCGGATCGCGTCCACCCTTCCGGCTTCACCTTCCCGTCCCCGTGATCGGGGGCGTCGGCGAGAAAACCGCGCCTCGTGTCCGTCCTCCTCGGCCCCCTCTTCAAGGTCATCTCGACGCTCGCCTTCGCGGTGATGCTGGTCGGCGTGAAGCTCCTCTCCGGTCGCATCCCGGCCGGCGAGGTCGTCTTCTTCCGCTCCGCCTTCGCGTTGATGCCGGTCGTCGCCATGGTCGCCTGGCAGGGCGAGCTGCGCGAGGGGTTGAAGACCGATCGTCCCGGCGGGCATCTGATTCGCTCGGTGGTCGGCGTCACCGCGATGGCCCTGTGGTTCTCCGGCGTCCAGCGCATCAGCCTCGCCGATTCCCTCGCCATCACCTATGCGGCGCCGCTCCTGACGGTGGCGCTGGCCGCGATCCTGCTCGGCGAGACGGTGCGCTTCCATCGCTGGAGCGCCGTCGCGGTCGGCTTCCTCGGCGTGCTGGTGGTGCTGTCGCCGCATCTCGGCGAGCTGTCGCATCTCCTCGACGGCGGCGCGGCGACCGGTGCGGCGATGTGTTTCGTCTACGCCTTCTTCATGGCCTTCGCCCAAATTCAGGTACGCAGCCTCACCCGCACCGAGCGCACCGGCGCCATCGTCGTCTATTTCTCGCTCGGCTCGGCCCTGGTCGCGCTCCTCACCGTGCCGTGGTGGGTGATGCCGGACGGCCGCGATTTCGCCATCCTGTTGATGACCGGCATCTTCGGCGGCATCGGCCAGATCTTCCTCACCCTCGGCTATCGCCACGCCGACGCCTCGGTGATCGCGCCGCTCGAATACACCTCGATGCTGTGGGCGGTGGCGACCGGCTGGTGGTTCTTCGGCGAATGGCCGACCTCGACGGTGCTGCTCGGCTCGACGGTGATCATCGCCTCCGGCATCGCCATCGTCCTGCGCGAGCGCGCCCTCGGGCTGAAGCGCCGCGAGGAGTGAGCCTCACTCGATCCGGACCTCGACGCTGGCGCTCGCCCCGGTCGCGTCGATCACCGACAGGCGCGAAAATCCCCGCCCTCGCGGCCACCACAGGCTCTGCCGGCGGCCGTCGGCGACGGCGATCGGCCGTCCGTCGATCAGCCAGGTCAGCGGCGGCACCCCGCCGTGCGCCTCGAGCGACACCGGATCCGCCTCGCCGAGCCCGGTGGTCAGACCGAGGTCGATCCGCGCCCCGTCGGGCGGGAAGGTGATTTCGAGCCGCGGTCGCGCCGCCGCCGCGAGCGTCTTCGGCACGTCGCGGCGCAGATGCCGGAGCGGCGGCGGCAGGCTCGCCGAGGTGGCGCGCAGCACCCCGCGCGGAGCGGGAATGCCCTCCGGATCGACGCCGAGCCGCTGCCACGCGTCGAAGAGCAGCGGGGCGGCGACCATCCGCCCGATCAGCCCCGGCACCGGCCGCCCGTCCGGTCGCCCGACCCACACCCCGAGCGCCCGGCGTCGGTCGAAGCCGATTGCCCAGGCGTCGCGATACCCCCAGGAGGTGCCGGTCTTGAAGGCGAGCCGCCCCTGCAGGGCGTTCGGCGGCGGCGGCGCGCCGCGCAGGATGTCGGCGACGTACCACGCCGCCACCGGATCGGTGAGGCGTCGCCGCTCGGGTGAAAGCCGCCGGTCGTCGAGCCGCCGCACCACCGCCACGGTGGCGCC
>JAAYVT010000186.1 GCA_012517025.1 Phyllobacteriaceae bacterium
CCGACTATGGCAAGGCGACCGTCGGCAGCGTCGAGAACAAGCTCGCCGACCATATCGTTCGCGTCGGTGTGAACTACAAGTTCTGATCAATTCTCGATCGAGAACTCGTGAAAACCCGCCCTTCCAGACCGGAAGGGCGGGTTTTCCTTTTGATTTGAACGAACTCTATTCGCGGCGTTGGGATTCACGAAAATTCAACCATGTTTTCTTACCGGTCTTTAACCGAGCCGGGGCCAACATGGTCAACATCTCCTTGGGATCTTCCCGAGGATTTCGCTGAACCAAAACGCGAAGGTTCGATCATGTCCCGCGTCACTTCCGCTTTCGCTCTTCTCGCCGCGCTCGCCGCGACCGCTCCGGCGGCCGCCGCCGATCTCTACGGCAGCCCGGCGCCGGCGGCGTCCTACGGCTACTCCGAATCGGGCAGTGGGCCGGCCGCGCAATGGACCGGTGCCTACGCCGGTCCCCAGGTCGGCTACGCCTGGGGTCGGAACGGTGTCCACGGCCCGCAGGGCGGCATCTACGCCGGCGTCAACACCGCCGTCGGCTCCAACATCGTCGTCGGCGCGGAGGCCGAGGTCAACGTTTCCGGCCAGGAGCGCTACACCGTCTTCAACAGCAACCTGGTGAAGCAGTCGTCGGATTGGAACGCCAACGTGCGTGCCCGCGCCGGCGTCGCCTTCGACAAGGTCATGCCGTATGCGACCGTCGGCGTCGCCTTCGCCGACGACACCGTGAAGGGGCTCGGCGCCAACGACACGACGACCAAGGTCGGCTACGTCGTCGGCATGGGCGTCGAGGGGCGGCTGACCGACCGCATTTCGGTGAAGGGCGAGCTGATGCATTCCGGCTTCGGCGGCACCGATCACGTCGTCGGCTACACCACCCAGCACAACGACGTCTCGCAGACGGTGGTGCGCACCGGCGCCGCCTACAAGTTCTGATCGCGATCCTCGTCGCCGCGCCGCGATCGCGGCGCGACGCCTCGCACGCACCCCGCCGGAGCGATCCGGCGGGGTGTTCGCGTTTTCGGGCGGGCGATCAGCCTTTGAAGCGCGTCGTCTCGAAGGACGGCACGGCGGCGGCGAAGGCGTCGAGCCAGGCGACCAACGCCGGGCGTCCGTCGCGCCAGCGGCCGGCGAAGCGCAGGTCGAGATAGCCGAGGGCGCAGGCGAGGGCGATCGTGCCGACCGACAGCGGTGCGTCGAGCGCCGGCGCCGCCGCGGCGAGGTGGTCGAGGGCGCGGTCGATCTTGGCGGTCTGATAGTCGACCCAAGAGGCGCTGCGCTCGCCGTCCTTGCGGAAGCGGCCCTCGTAGACGGCGAGAATCGCGGCGTCGGTGATGCCGTCGGCGAGCGCCTGCAGGCGCAGGGCGGCGAAGCGGGCGTCGTGTTCGGCGGGCAGGATGCGACCGCCGCCGGCCTCCCAGTCGAGCCATTCGAGAATCACCCGGCTGTCGAACAGGGTCGAGCCGTCGTCGAACACCAGCACCGGGATCTTGCCGAGCGGGTTCTGCGCCCGCAGGCTGTCGCTCGGATCGGTGGTGTCGGCCATCACGATGGTCAGGCGATCCATCAGGCCGAGTTCGTGGGCGGCGATCTTGACTTTGCGGCCGAAGGGCGAGGGGGGCGAGGAGCGCAGGATCGGCATCGGGTCTCTCGGAGGGAGGTCAGGGCTGGGTGGATTGCCAGATCACGGGCCATTGGCTCGGATCCTTGCCCTCGCAGGCGGTGGCGAGGCGGGTCTCCAGCATTTCGAAGGTCCATTTCTTCCAACGCCAGACGCCGCGGGTGCCGCAACCGGCGCCGGTGCGGACGGTCGAGGTCAGGCGTTGCGTCTTGTCGTCGTAGGCGACGTCGTGCAGGAGGTCGGTGCCGCGCCAGCCGTAGGCGGGATCGAAGGTGGCGAAATACTGCGGCGTCAGACCGCCGATCTCGCCGTTCTCCAGCACCCACAGGCGAAACGAGACGCTGCCGGCCGACGCCGTGCAGGGGATGGCGTAGAGCGTCGCGGTCGACGACAGCACCCCGATCACCGGCTTGAAGGCGCGCAGCAGCGGCGAATTCGGCGCCTCGCAGTCGCTCGCCGTCATGTGGCGCTGCATCAGCCGCGGCGGGATGCCGAGCTTGGCGACGAGCTCGGCGCGACTCACCTCGGGAGCGGCGAGGAGCCCCTTCGGGGCGGCGCCGACCGCCTCGTCGGCGGGGCGACCGAGCCGCTCGGCGGTCCAGGCGATCACCTTCGGCAGGGCGGAGAGGTCGAAGTCGGCGTCGTGCGGGGCGCCGATGACGTCGATGTATTCGACCCGCAGCGTCTTGGCGGTCGCGCGCGCGGCGAGGATCGCCTCGGCGATCTTCGCGTCGGTGATCCACACCGTCTCGTTCTTCTCGAAGGCCTTGTAGGTGCCGGGCTCCAGATCGGCGATCCGGCGGCCGTCGACGCGCAGCGTCATCGGGCGGTCGCGGTCGGCGATGGCGCCGGGGGTGGCGAGACCGACGGCGA
>JAAYVT010000187.1 GCA_012517025.1 Phyllobacteriaceae bacterium
GCACGGGTGAAAGACATGAAGCACGCCGCGACGCGCGAACTCTACGATTACTGGCAGCGCCTGCGCGGGGCGCGACCGGCCCCGGATCGGACCGAGATCGAACCGTCCGACCTGCGCCGCATCCTCGGCGACACCTTCATCCTCGAGGCGGGCGACCGCACCGACTTCCGCTTCCGCCTCGCCGGCACCCGCGTCTGCGCCCTCTACGGTCGCGAGCTCAAGGGCAAGGACTTCCTGTCGTTCTGGCAGGGCAAGGACCGCGAGGCGGTCGCCACCCTGTTGACCGCCGTCACCCAGGACGCCGCCGCCGCGGTGTTCGGCTTCGAGGGGCGCTCCGCCCACGACCGCACCCTGCCCTGCGAAGTGTTGCTGTTGCCGATTCGCCAGAAGGGCGAGGGCTGGACCCGCGTCCTGGGGTCGCTGGCGCCGATGGACGATCCCTATTGGATCGGCATCCATCCGCTGATGACCCAGACGATCTCCAGCCTGCGGCTGATCTGGCCGGACGAGCGGCCGACTTTTCTGCGTCGTGGCGACGCCGTCGACGCCGAGGCACACGAGGCCGCGCCGTCGGTCGATCGGCCGCCGTCGATCTTCCGTCCCCACCCCACCGGGGTCGTCCCCGGCCTCGGAGCGCGCCGTTTCGGCCATCTCGTCGTGCTCGAGGGCGGCAAATCCGGCGCCGATTGAGTCGTTTCTGCCCGATGCGGAGGCCAATTCGCCGCGGTGCGCAACGTGCGGTTAACCAAACCCCGCCTAAAGTCTGCGGAGAGATCCGCAGATGCCGAGGCCACTCATGCGCGCCGCCCCGAATTCCGTCCGCCGTGATCCCGCCGCGTCGACCGACCGTCGCCGCCATCAGCGGGTCAAGGTGAACCTGCTCGGCCGTTGCATGCTCGAAGACCGTCGGGAATTCGCCTGCCAGATCGTCGACATGTCTCCCGGCGGCGCGGCGGTGATGATTCCGGCGGTGGCGCGGATCGGCGAGCGGGTGGTCGCCTACATGGATCACGTCGGCCGCATCGAGGGCCGGGTCGTCCGTCTCCTCGACGGCGGCTTCGCGATGAGCCTGTCGATCTCCGAGCGCAAGCGCGACAAGCTCGCCAATCAGCTGACTTGGCTCGCCAACCGCAACCTCCTCAATCTGCCGGAAGATCGCCGCCACGAGCGCTTCAGCCCGCGCAACCCCTTCTCCAAGCTGGTCCTGACCGACGGCACCGAATACAAGTGCCGGATCATCGACGTCTCCCCCTCCGGCGCCGCCGTCCACATCGACCGCCGCCTGGAAGTCGGAACCCCGGTCATCCTCGGCGTCATGCGCGGCCGCGTCGTCCGCAACTTCGACGAGGGCGTGGCGATCGAGTTCTCGGTCGTCCACGAGGTGGAGACCCTCCGGAACTTCTTCTCCTGAGGCCGACGTTCACCCGCTCTTTACCCCGATCGCAGTCCGGAATCGTCCCCGGACCGCCGGCGCGTGCCCAGCGCTCTCGAACAACCCTTTGACGTCACGCGACTTTCGGCGCTCCGGCGAGGGCCTCGACGCGATCGTTCGAATTCGCGTCGATTTCGTCGAAAAGCCGAACGTCGCGGTTCAGCGCCTTTCAAGGCGAAGGCGTCAATGTGGCGTCGTCGAGCCACCGTCCACGGGACGCGCGGTTCGCGGGCGGAAGGGAAGAGAATTCGAGGTTCGCGGGCTCGGTCACGTCCCCACCCTCCCCGTCCCCAGACGACCGGGTCTGCTTCGAACGGGTCGGCATCGGCGACGATGCCGGCCCGTTTCGCATCAGATCGGTTCGAGCCCGGCGGCGTAGCGAGCGGCGTTGCGCACGTAGCCCTCGGCCGACTTCTTCAGACGCGCCACCGCCGCGTCGTCGAGCACCCGGATCACCTTGGCCGGCGCCCCCACGATCAACGAGCGATCGGGATAGTCCTTGCCCTCGGTGACCACCGCGCCGGCGCCCACCAGCGACTCGGCGCCGATGCGGGCGCCGTTGAGGATGGTCGCGCCCATGCCGATCAGCGTGTTCGCCCCGATCGTGCAGCCGTGCAGCGTCACCTTGTGGCCGATCGTGCAGTCCGGCCCGATCACCAGCGGGAAGCCGATGTCGGTGTGCAGCATCGACAGGTCCTGCACGTTGGAGCCCTCGCCGACCTCGATCCATTCGTTGTCGCCGCGCAGCACCGCGCCGAACCACACGCTGGCGCCCGGCAACAGGCGCACCCGCCCGATCAACGCGGCGGTCGGCGCCACCCAGGCCGAGCCGTCGCCCGGCAGTTCCGGCGCGATGTCGTCGATCTTCCACATCGTCATGGTCGCTCCTCTCCGCCCACGGATCGTCCCATCAACAGCCTTCGGCGCCGACGGGCAAGGCGGACGTTGGGCGAACCGGACGGTGGAACGCGAAACGGGCGCGGCCCTTCCGGCACCGCGCCCGTCTCCTCTCCCCGTCGGTCCGAGAGGTCACAGCAGTCCGTTGCGCATCGCCAGCACGAACTGCACCATGACGATGCCCGAGCACAGGCTCCACCCGGCGGCGATCGCCGTCGAGGCGACCAGCCAGCCGACCGGCCGCTGCTCGATCATCCGGCCGCGAATGGCGTTGCGCATGATGATGAAGGGGCCGGCGAAGGCGCACAGCGTCAGATTGACCGCGCCGCGCCACATCGTGCCGAGATCGACCGCGAAACTCACCGGCCGATTGGTGACCAGGGTATAGAGCGAGGACAGGGTCCCCGCCGCGACGAAACCGCAAGCCGTCGCATAGGCCGCGATCGCCAACTCGTACAACATGACGCCCTGCCCCCGTTAACGCTTCATTAAGGATTAGCACGTCCCTCTTCCGGGGTCTGCCCCGTTCGGCGCCGACGGCGTCACGAAATGACGGCAGGGTTAACGGGCCTGGGGTCGGCGGGAAGGATCGGACGATCGATGTCGAAGACGACCTGGATCGGCGCCGGGTTCGCCGCCCTCGCCGCCCTCGCCCTGGTGCTGTGGCGCGACGACGGCGGCCGCGAGACGCTCGAGACGTCGCCCGAGCCGGTGCACGTCGAGATCGCCGGCCATGCCCTCGCGGTGCCGCTCAACGCCATCCGCTTCCCCGGCGAGCGCCGTCCCGGACCGCAGGAGCGCCTCGACCTCGCCCTGCTCGGCCCCGATTGGGTCGGCCGCACCGCCGAGACCGCGGCGCGCTTCGACGAGCCGGCTGCGACCTCGGACGTGGTGTGGGTGACGATTTCGAAGGCGACCGGCGAGATGGATTCGGCGGCGTTGCTCGCCACCGTCTATTCGCGTTTCTTCGAAGGGGATCCGCTGCCCGCCCCCGAGGATCTCGGGCTCACCGGGCGCCGGTTGGCGGCCAAGGCGGGATACGTCGGCGAGGAGGTGTGGTTCGAGCCGGGGGTGGTGCACCCCTTCGTCGCTCGGTGTTGGCCGACCGCCCCGGACGGACCGGTGACGACCTGCCTTCAACAGAAGACGGTCGGCGATCTCTCGATCGCCCGCCGCTTTCCGCGCGCCCGCCTCGCCGATTGGCGGGCGCTGGTCGACGGGCTCGACGCCCGTCTGACCGCATGGGGCGTCCCCGTCCGCTGAACCCGCCGCGTCGACGGGGCGGACCGGAGGATCACTCCTCCTCGAGATCCATCTCGAGGATGGCCATCTGGACGTTCCAGGAGATCTCGCCGTCCTCTTCGTCGCGATAGATCACGGCGACGAACTCGTCGCCGATGAACATCTCGGCGGAGTCCTTCTTCTTCGGGCGGGCGACGACCTTGATGGTGTCGAGTTCGAACTTGCGCCGCAGATAGGCCTGCAGCTTGGCGAGTTCCGTCTTGTCCACGGGATCTGCTCCGATTCTGTGAAGTCGGTCCGTCGAGGCCGCGGGCGGGCGAACCGTTCGGGCGCCGCTTTTGGCACGCCCCCCGCCCGCCGTCAAAGCCGAAGACCGCATTTCCGCCGTGTGAATCGGGGAAGAGCCGACTTCAGCTCTCGCGCAGCATCTGATCCATCGCCCGCGACGGCTCCGAGCACGGCACCTCGCCGACCACCCGCGCCGGCACCCCGGCGACGGTGGTGCGCGGCGGCACCTCCGCGAGCACCACCGAACCGGCGGCGACTCGCGCGCAATGGCCGACCACGATGTTGCCCAGCACCTTCGCCCCCGCCCCGATCAGCACCCCGGCGCGGATCTTGGGATGGCGGTCGCCGATCTCCTTGCCGGTGCCGCCGAGCGTCACCCCCTGCAGGATCGACACGTCGTCGTCGATCACCGCGGTGGCGCCGACGACGATTCCGGTGGCGTGGTCGAAGAACAGGCCGCGCCCGAACGGCACCTGCGGGTGGATGTCGGTCTGGAACACCTCCGACGACCGGCTCTGCAGATAGAGCGCGAAGTCGCGCCGGCCGTGCCGCCACAGCCAGTTGGCCAGCCGATGGGTCTGGATGGCGTGGAAGCCCTTGAAATAGAGGATCGGCTCGATCAGCCGCTCACACGCCGGATCGCGGTCGAACACCGCCTGCAGGTCGACCCGGAAGATCTCGCCGAGGCCGGGCTCGTCGGAGAGCGCCTCCTCGTAGGTCTGGCGGATCAACGCCTCTTTGACGGTGGTGTGCCCGAGCCGTTCGGCCACGCGGTGGACGATCGCGTCCTCGAGCCGGCCGTGGTTGAGCACGCTCTCCCAGATGAAGGAGGCGAGCGCCGGTTCGGCCGAGGCCATCGCCTCGGCCTCGGACCGGACCCGATCCCAGATCGGATCGACGGCGGCGACCGTCGAGGAGGCCGCGTTGGACTGCTGAAGAAAGGCCATGATGAGCTCCGTCGGGGGTCAAGGCCCCGGGTTTCCCGGTTCGGACATTACTCCGAAACCCGTTCACGGCCAAACGACGGTCTTGCGAGGTCGACGAAATGGGAAACATGTTCTTCCAATGAGCGGCGTCGCGTTTCCTCGGAGAGCGGCGCCCGCCGCCGCGTTCCCCCCGACGAGCGGTGCCCCCCGCCCGCCGCGTTCCCCGAGAGAGACCCGCGATGACCGCCACGCCTCCGCCCGCCGAAAGCCTCACCCTGCCCAGCGCCGACCCGCGCATCCGCATCGAGGTCGAGGGGGCGATCGGCCGGCTGGTCGTCGCCAATCCCGAGCGCCGCAACGCCGTCTCGCTCGGCATGTGGAAGGCGATCCCCGGCGCCGTCGCCGCCCTCGTCGCCCATCCCGACGTGCGGGTGATCGTGGTGCGCGGCGCCGGCGCCCTCGCCTTCGTCTCCGGCGCCGACATCTCCGAGTTCTCCACCGTGCGCAAGGACGCCGCCTCGGCCCGCGACTACGAGGCCGCCAACGCCGACGCCTTCGCCGCCCTGCGCCATGCGCCGAAGCCGACCATCGCGATGATTCGCGGCTTCTGCCTCGGCGGCGGCATGGGGCTGGCGGTCGCCTGCGATCTGCGCATCGCCGCCGACGACGCGGTCTTCGGCATCCCCGCCGCCCGCCTCGGCGTCGGCTATCCGCCCGACTGCATCGGCGACGTGGTCGCCGCCGTCGGCTCGCAACGCGCCAAGGAGCTGTTCTTCACCGCCCGCCGGATGACCGCCGGCGAGGCGCTGGAGATCGGTTTCCTGTGCGCCGTCCACCCGGTCGAGGCGCTGGAGAACGAGGCCTGGGATCTGGCCAACGACATCGCCCGCAACGCGCCGTTGACCCTGCGCGCCGCCAAGGCGGCGATCGACGCGGTGGTCGACGGGGCGCTGGCCGAGCGGCGCGACACCCTGGTGGCGCTGACCGACGCCTGTTTCGCCTCCGCCGACTTCGCCGAAGGCCGCACCGCCTTCCTGGAGAAGCGCGAGGCGAAGTTCCACGGCCGCTGAAGGCGCCGGCGCCGGGCCGAAGCTTGCGCGAACGGCGCCGATCGGCGACTAAGGGCGGCGGCCCGTCGGGCCGAACGGATAACTTCGTGCCGGTCGGCACGCGCGGGCGCGCCCGCGACGCGGAGCAGGACGTGGCGAAACCCCAGATCGGCAGTCTCCTGACCGACGAGACCTTCGGCCTCGTGCGACGCCTCGTCGTCGATCACGGCCGGTCGCATTGGAAGGGATATGCCTTCGCCTTCCTGTGCATGGCGCTGATCGCCGCCACCACGGCGCTCGCCGCCTGGCTGATGCGCGACGTCATCGACCGCGTCTTCCTGGAGAAGAGCAAGTCGGCGATCTTCGCCCTCTCCGGCGCGGTGGTGGCGATCTACGTGGTCAAGGGCGCCGCCACCTTCGGCCAGCAGGTGACGCTGTCGCGCATCGCCAACGCCATCGTCGCCTCGGTCCAGTCGAAGATCTTCGACCACCTGCTGAAGCTGAACCTCGGCTTCTTCTCCGAGCGCCACACCTCGGAATTCGTCGCCCGCCAGAGCTACATCGCCACCTCCTGCGGCGCCGTGCTCAACATCATCGTCACCTCCTTCGGCCGCGATCTCCTGACCGTCGTCGGCCTCGTCGTGGTGATGGTGGTGCAGAACCCGACCATGTCGCTGGTCGCCTTCCTGGTCATGCCCGGCGCCGTGCTCGGCGTGCAGAAGCTCGTCCGCCGCGCCAAGACCATCATGCGGGCCGGCTTCCACGAGGGCATGGTGGTGGTCGAGATCACCCAGGAGACGGTCCAGGGGATGAAGGTGGTCAAGGCCTTCGGTCTCGAGGACCTGCAACGCGCCCGCATGGCCGAGACCATCGAGCGCGTCCGCCGCGCCGCCGACAAGTTCGCCATGGTCGGCGCCCGCACCGCGCCGCTGATGGAGACGCTCGGCGGCGTCGCGGTCGCCGGCGTCATCCTCTACGGCGGCTGGCGGGTGGTCGCCGCCGGCGAGACCCCCGGCGTGTTCATGAGCTTCATCACCGCGCTGCTGCTCGCCTACGACCCGGCCAAACGGCTCGCCCGCGTCCACGTCGATCTCGCCGGCAACCTCGTCGGCGTGCAGATGATGTACGACTTCCTCGCCCAGCCGGCGCCGGAGGCCGACGACGATACCGCCCCGGCGCTGAAGGTCGAGGCCGGCCGCATCGTCTTCGACGACGTCGCCTTCGCCTATCGCCCCGACGAGCCGGTGCTGCGCGGCCTGTCGCTGGTCGCGGAAGCCGGCTCGACCACCGCGCTGGTCGGCCGCTCCGGCGGCGGCAAGTCGACGGTTCTGTCGCTGCTGCTGCGCTTCTGGGAGCCGACGAGCGGCCGCATCGCCGTCGACGGCGTCGAGATCCGCGACGTCTCGCGCCGATCACTGCGCGCCGCGATCGCCTACGTCGGCCAGGACGTCTTCCTGTTCAAAGGCACGGTCGCCGAGAACATCGCCTTCGGCCGCCCCGGCGCGACCCGCGCCGAGATCGAGGCGGCGGCGAAAGCCGCTCACGCCCACGACTTCGTCACCGCCTTCCCCGACGGCTACGACACCGAGGTCGGCGAGAACGGCACTCAGCTCTCCGGCGGCCAACGCCAGCGCCTCGCCATCGCCCGCGCGATTCTGAAAGACGCGCCGATCCTGCTCCTCGACGAAGCGACGGCGGCGCTCGACACCGAGAGCGAACGGGCGATCCAACAGGCGCTCGACCATCTCTCGCGCGGCCGCACCACCCTGGTCATCGCCCATCGGCTGCAGACCATCGAGGCGGCCGACGCGATCTGCGTGATCGAGGAAGGCCGGGTCGCCGAACGCGGCACCCACGCCGAGCTGCTGGCGATGGGCGGCCGCTACGCCGCCCTGCACAGCGCCCATTTCGGCTGAGAAAGCCTCACCGCCTCCGCCGAGCCGGCCTCACGGCCGGGCGGCGAGGAAGTCGAGCACCGCCTGCTTGAAGACCTTGTCGCCGACCGAGGCCATGTGGTCCTTGTCGGGGATCGCGACGCCGGTGGCGCCGGGGATCAGCGCGACGAAGTCGTCGAGCGAACCGGCGACCTCGTCGCGGGTGCCGACCGCCACCAGGACCGGCATCTCCAGCCCGGCGATGCTCCCTGCCGGGATCGGCTGGCGCGACCCGCGCATGCAGGCGGCGAGCGCCTTCAGGTCCGACCCGGTCTGTTTGCCGAAGGCGCGATAGGCCCGCGCCTTGGGGCTCGTCACCTCGGCGTCGGTCTCCGCCTCCAGCGCCGCGGCGATCGTCTCCTGGCCCTTCAGCCCCTCGACCATGCCCATGGCGAGGCCGCCGAAGATCGCCGAGCGCAGCCGCTCGGGATGGCGCACCGCCAGATGGCCGGTGATCCAGGCCCCCATCGAGAAGCCCATCACGTCGGCGCGGGCGATCCCGAGGTGGTCCATCAGCCGCCGCACGTCC
>JAAYVT010000188.1 GCA_012517025.1 Phyllobacteriaceae bacterium
GCCGCTTCGGCATCTTCCCGACCTGGCACAAGGGCCGCATCGACCACATCGGCACCGGCACCTGGACCCGCTACGTCGAGGAGAAGATGGCGAGCCGCTTCCACGACAACTCGATCCTGGTGCAACTCGACCTGCTCTACGAATTCTGCCAATGGGCGCTCGACCGTTTCGTCGCCCCCGGCGAGACCCACCTGACGCTGCATCGCGGCGTCTATGATTTCGACGAGCACCGTTCGGTCCGCCGCATCGACCGCCGTCGCGCCGTGGTGCGGATGAACGCGCTCGTCTCCTTCTCCGCCGACCGTGACCACGCCGGCTGTTTCGGCGACGTGATCCTGACGGCGCGGGTGCCGGTGCAGAAGATTCTCTACTTCTCCGGGCTGCTCCCGGCCCATCCCTTGCAAGGCGAGGGCGAATGGCTGGTCATCGGCGGCGACTATCCCGTCGAGACCTCCTGGTAGAGGAGACCTCGCCCGTGCCGTCCGCAGCTTCCGCCTCGCCGCTCGCCGAGCGCGCGCTCGCCGCCTTTCTCGGGCTGGCGATCGGCGACGCGCTCGGGGCGACGGTCGAATTCATGACGGCGCGCGAGATCGCCGCCACCCGCGGCGTCCACCGCGACATCGTCGGCGGCGGCTGGTTGCGCCTCGCCCCCGGTCGCGTCACCGACGACACCGAGATGTCGCTCGCCCTCGCCCGCTCGCTGATGGCGCGCGGCGGCCTCGACCTGCCGCATCTGTGCGACGCCTTCGCCGATTGGCTGCGCTCGAAACCGATCGACGTCGGCAACACCTGCCGACGCGGCATCCGCCGCTGGATGACGCAGGGCACCGTCGAAGGCCCCTTCGCCGAGGGCGACGCCGGCAACGGCGCGGCGATGCGGGTGCTGCCGGTGGCGCTCGCCACGCTCGCCGATGCGGCGAAGGGACGCGCCTGGACCCTCGCCCAAGCGCACGTCACCCACCATCACCCGCTCTCCGACGAGGCCTGCGCGACGCTCGTCGACATGGTGCGGATCCTGGTCGGCGGCGGCGACCTCGCCACCGCCCGCGCCCGCGCCGACGACCTCGTCGCGCAGATGCCGACCTTCGGCTTCACGCCCTATCGCGGCCAGTCGTCGGCCTATGTGGTCGACACCATCCAGACCGTGTTCCACACCTTCTTCGCCGCCGCGAGCTTCGAGGACTGCCTGATCGCCACCGTCAACCTCGGCGGCGACGCCGACACCACCGGCGCGATCGCCGGCATGCTCGCCGGCGCCCGTTTCGGCCTCGCGGCGATCCCGAGACGTTGGCTGAAGGCGCTCGATCGACGCGTCGACGCGGAGATCCGCGCCCTCGTCCCCGCCCTCCTCGCCCTGTCGGAGCGATCCGACGGCGCGACCGTCGCATGAGCGCAATCTCGTCGTGCGAGGATGACGCCGTCGCCGTTCGCGCCCCTCGTCACCGGATCTTCCTCATGCTCCTCGTCACCGACACCCGCCGCGGCCTCCTCGCGCTCCTCGCCGCGGCCCTCGGCGTCGTCGCGCTGCGCCGGCAGGCGCGAGCCGACGAGCCGTCGCGCGACTGTCCGACCCGGGACTGCGGTTGGGTCTACGACCCGGCGATCGGCGATCCCGACCACGGCGTGCCGCCCGGCGTCGCCTTCGCCGACCTCCCCGACGACTGGGCCTGCCCCAACTGCGGCCGGATCAAGGATCTGTGGTGAGCCCCCTCACCCCAGCGCCAGTTCCTTCAGCCCGAGGCGGATCAGTTTCTCGGTGGTGGCGTCCTCGCCGGCGGTCTTGGCGGCCGCCGCCACCGCCGCGCTCGCCTGCAGTTGCGGATAACCGAGATTGACCAGCGCCGACACCGCGTCGGCGAGCGGCTTCGGCGCCGTCTTCTCGGCGATGCCGCCGGACAGCGCCACCAGCGCCGGATCGATCGAGGCGAAGCCCGGCGCCTTGTCCTTGAGCTCCTGGGCGATGCGCTCGGCGAGCTTCTTGCCGACCCCGTTCGCCCGACACAAGGCGGTGACGTCCTTGAGCGCGATCGCCGAGGCGAGTTCCGCCGGCCGCAGCGCCGAAAGAAGCGCCAGCGCCACTTTCGTGCCCACCCCCTGCACGGTGGTGAGCAGGCGGAACCACTCCCGC
>JAAYVT010000189.1 GCA_012517025.1 Phyllobacteriaceae bacterium
CGCGATCGCCACCGCGGACGTGTCCGAACCACCGCGTCCCAGCGTGGCGATGCGGCCGCTCGGGCCGATGCCCTGGAAGCCGGCGACCACCGCCACCTCGCCCTTCGCCATCACCTCGATCAGCTTGTCGCCGTCGATCTTCATGATGCGGGCGGCGCCGTGCGCCTCGTCGGTCTCGAGCGGGATCTGCCAACCCTGGAACGACCGCGCCGGCAGCCCCATCGACTGCAGCACGATCGCCAGCAGGCCCGAGGTCACCTGCTCGCCGGAGGCGACGACCGCGTCGTATTCCATCTGGTCGAACAGGCCGCTCATCGCCGTGCCGGTTTTGGCGGCGTCCTGGACGTAGGCGACGAGCTGATTGGTGACGCCCGACATCGCCGAGACGACGACCGCGACCTGATGGCCGGCCTTCACCTCGCGCGCCACGTGGCGCGCCACGTTGCGGATGCGTTCGACGTTGGCGACGGAGGTGCCGCCTAATTTCAGGACCAGACGGGCCATCGTACTCTCGTGATCGATGCCGAAGAGAGATCCGATCCTCGCGAAACACGACGTTCCGCGCGCCGGATCGCCGGCTTGATACTGGAATCCCTTCCCGTGCGCAACGCTCCCGATCCGCGTGAGGCCGTCCGGGCGAACCGATTCGCGGCCGATCCCGGCGCCGTCCCGCCCCTTGACCTCGCGCCCGGTCCGTCTACCCTCGCGGCCCGAACGAAAGGACGCCGCATGACCATTCCCCACGCCCACGGCACCGTCGACGACGCCGAGATCGGCAACTTCGAGGCGATGGCCGCCGAGTGGTGGGATCCGAACGGCCGCATGCGCCCGCTGCACGAGCTGAACCCGATCCGCCTGACGTGGCTGAAGCGCGAGATCTGCCGCCGCTTCGACCGCGACGAGACCGACACCCGGGCGCTCGAAGGTTTGTCGATCCTCGACATCGGCTGCGGCGGCGGCCTCCTCACCATCCCGCTCGCCCGTCTCGGCGCGGCGATGGTCGGGGCCGACGCCGGCGCCGCCAACGTCGAGGCCGCCCGCGCCCATGCCGAGAAGATCGGCGTCGCCGTCGATTGGCGCGCCACCACTGCGGAAGCGATCGCCGAAACCGGCGAGAGCTTCGACGTGGTGGTCGCCATGGAGATCGTCGAGCACGTCGCCGACCTGCCGCTGTTCCTGCGCGAGATCTCGAAACTCGTCCGCCACGGCGGCCTGATCTGCCTCGCCACGCTGAACCGCACCCTGAAGAGCTTCGCCCTCGCCATCGTCGGCGCCGAATACGTGCTGCGCTGGCTACCTCCGGGCACCCACACCTGGTCGAAATTCGTCACCCCGCGCGAGCTCGAGCGCGCCGTCGAGGCGACCGGGCTCTCCGTGCTCGACGCCTGCGGCATGGTCTTCGACCCGTTGCGCGGCCGCTGGGAGCTGAAGAACGGCGACCTCGACGTCAACTATCTGATGCTCGCCGAGCGCCCCGCCTGAGCTCTCGGAGGACCGGACCCTTGCTCTCTCGCTTCATCCGCGCCCTGCGCGCCGGCGACCTCGCCGCCCGCTGGCGCGCCGGCGGGATCCTCGTCCTCGTCGCCGGAGCGAGTGCCGCCGCGGTCGCCTGGGCGCGCGCCGTCGCCCCGGCGGCGGTCGAGATCCCGATGTCGCGCCTGAAGGCGCAGGAAGTCGCGCTCGAGCGCCTCGGCGGCCGCTTCGCCGTCGAGGCGGCGAAGTTCGACGACTGGCTCGCCGGATTGTGGAGCGGCGAGGCCCTGCCGCGCACCCTGCTGGTACTGACCCTGGCCGCCGTCGTGCTGTGTTTCTGGATCGCCCATCTCGCCGAGGACGGCGACGCCGGATCGGACGACCGGCGGCGCTGACCCCGGCGCGGCCTCCGCCTCAGTCGCGCCCGCCGCCGCCGCGCGCCAACGCCGGACGGAACACCGGCGCCAGCCGCACCTTGTTGCCGACCCGCTGCGGAATGCCCTGGTAGAGCTGCTTGGTCGCCTCCACCACCAGCACCCCGGCGAAGCCCGGCCACACCTTGAGCCCGAACGCTTCCAGCGGTCGCGACAGCCTCAGCGCGGTCGGCCGCGACGACGGCAGCATGTGCAGGGCGCCGCGCCAGTCGATCGGCGAGAACAGCGTGTCTTTGAGCAGGCCGTCGAGCTGTCCCTGGCTGAACGGCCGGCCGTGCCCGAACGGCGTCGTCTCCAGTCGCGCCCACAAGCCGATCCGGTTCGGCACCACCGCGATCAGCCGCCCGCCCGGCGCCAGCACCCGCCACGCCTCGCGCAACACCTCGTCGGGATCGTCGGCCATCTCCAGCGCGTGCACCAGGATCATCCGGTCGATCGAGGAATCGGCGAGCGGCAGCATCGTCTCCTCGACCAGCGCCGTCGCCGACGGCCCCTCGCTCGGCCAGTTGACCACCCCCTGGCGGGCCGGCATGAAGCCGATCACGCGCTCCGCTTTGCCCAGGAAGGGCCGCAGGAACGGCGTCGCGTAGCCGAGCCCGAGCAGGCGATCGCCGGCCACCCGCGGCCACATCTCGACGAGCTTCGCGCGGATCGACCGGCGCACCAGTCCGCCCAGCGCGCTGCCGTAGAAGTTGCGGAGATCGACGACGTCGAGATGCATGGGGTCTTCCGACGACGGGAGGTGGGATGTTACGACGAAGGTCGCATTCGTCGATCGAGAATGTTAGTCGTAGGCCGACCGCCCTGTCGAGACGTCGTCGCGACGCCGCCCACGCCTGGAGGAGACCCGCCATGATCGAGATCCGGATGTTCCCCGCCCGCGACGACAATTACGGCCTTCTCGTCCACGATCCGCTGAGCGGCGCCACCGCCTCGATCGACGCCCCCGAGGAGGACGCGATCTGCGACGCCCTGGAGGAGACCGGCTGGCGCCTGACCGACCTCTTCGTCACCCATCACCACTACGACCACGTCGAGGCCGTGCCGGCGCTGAAGCGGCGTTTCGGCGCCCGCGTCACCGCCTCGGCGCGCGATCGCGGCCGCGTCCCCGAGGTCGACGGCGTCGTCGAGGACGGCGAGCATTTCCACCTCGGCACCGTGCCGGTCGAGGTGATCGGCGTGCCCGGCCACACCCTCGGCCACGTCGCCTACCGGATCGAGGATTCCGTCTTCGTCGGCGACACCTTGTTCTCGCTCGGCTGCGGCCGCCTGTTCGAGGGCTCGCCGGGGCAGATGTGGGAGAGCCTGTGCCGGCTGCGCGCTCTGCCGCCGGAAACCAAGGTGTGGTGCGGCCACGAATACACCGAGGCGAACGGCCGCTTCGCCGTCACCATCGACCCGGACAACGCCGATCTCGCCGCCCGCGTCGCGGAGGTCCGCGACCTGCGGCTCGACGGCCGCCCGACCCTGCCCACCACCATCGGGCGCGAGGCCGCCACCAACCCGTTCCTGCGCGCCGACCGGCCGGAGGTGAAGGCGGCGCTCGGCATGAGCGGGCGCTCCGACGTCGACGTCTTCGCCGAAATCCGCGCCCGCAAGGACCGCTTCTGAGGGAGGCCGCCCGTGATCGATCCGACCGGCCTCGCCGCCGCCGACGTGATCCGCCTGCTCGAGCTCGCGCCGCATCCGGAGGGCGGCCACTTCCGCGAAACCTTCCGCGACGGCCCCGGCCCCGACGGTCGCGCCCGCTCCACCGCCATCTATTTCCTGCTCGCCGTCGACGAGGTGTCGCACTGGCATCGCGTCGACGCCGTCGAGACCTGGCACTGGTACGCCGGCAGCCCGCTCGCCCTCACCGTCAGCGAGAACGGTCACGACGCCTGGAGCCTGCGCCTCGGCCCGGCGATCGATCGCGGTTGCCGGCCGCAGGCGATCGTGCCGGCGCACGCTTGGCAGACCGCCGTCGGCCTCGGCCCCTGGACCCTGGTCGGCTGCACCGTGGCACCGGGCTTCGAGTTCGCCGGCTTCGAGCTCGCCCCGCCCGACTGGTCGCCGACGCCGCGCCCCTCACGCCGAGGCTGAGGGTGCCCGCCGCCGCAGCATGTCGATCGAGGCGACCACCGCGCCGAGCGTGATCGCCACCGCCGCGAAGCCGATCGAGGCGTCGAAGCGGCCGTTGCCGGAGACGATCAGCAGCAGCGTGGAGAGCAGAGGCGCCAGATAGCTCGCCGCGCCGAGCACCTGGATGTCGCCGCGCTTCACCCCGAGATCCCAGGCGAAGAAGGCGAAGCCGAGCGGAAAGATCGAAAGCCCGATCACCGCCGCCCATTGCGTCGTCCCCTGCGGCCACACCGTGGTCTCGAAGGCGAGATGGCACAGGCCGGAGAGCACGCCGGTCGCCAGGCAGAAGCCGGCCACCGTCGCCGTCGGCACCTCGCCGACCCGCCGCGACAGCACCGAATAGCTCGACCACGTGAAGGCGGCGCCGGCGGCGCAGAGATAGCCGGCGACGTGCGCCGGATCGAGGTCGATGCCCCGCCCCTTGGTGACCACCGCCACCGCGCCGAGCAGCCCGAGCCCGGCGCCGATCAGGTGATGCGCCTTCAGCCGTTCCCCCGGCAGCAGCCCGGACAGCAGTACGATCAACAGCGGCCAGAGATAATTGACGAGGCTCGCCTCGACCGGCGGCGCCCAACGCAGCGCCGCGAAATAGAGCGCGTGGTAGCCGAACAGCCCCGCCACCCCCAGCGCCCACACCTTCGGCGACTGGCGCAGCACGCCGAGGCGACCGGTGGCGGCGAGCCACAGCGTCGCCCCGAGCCCGGACAGACCGAAGGTCAGCGCGTTGAGCAGGAACGGCGGCACCGTCCCCGAGATCGCCACCAGCGTCGACAGCGACGACCACATCACGATCGCCGCGAAACCGATCGACGTCGCCCGCGAGCGAGAGATCATGTGCCTGCTCCGGTCCCTGAACGACGACGCGCCCGGAAAGGGATCCGAGCGCGTCGTGAAGAATGCGTCCGTCGGTGCCGCCTCAGCGGGTCGGCACCGGCTTCTCGCCGCGGTAGTCGTAGAAGCCGCGCTGGGTCTTGCGACCGAGCCAACCGGCCTCGACGTACTTCACCAGCAGCGGGCACGGACGATACTTGCTGTCGGCGAGGCCCTCGTAGAGCACCTGCATGATCGACAAACAGGTGTCGAGGCCGATGAAGTCGGCGAGCTGCAGCGGACCCATCGGGTGATTGGCGCCGAGCCGCATCGCCGTGTCGATCGCGTCGACCGACCCGACGCCCTCGTAGAGGGTGTAGATCGCCTCGTTGATCATCGGCAGCAGGATGCGGTTGACGATGAACGCCGGGAAGTCCTCGGCCACCGTCGGGATCTTGCCGAGGCGGGCGACGAAGCCCTTGGCGAGCTCGAAGGTGCCGTCGTCGGTGGCGATGCCGCGGACCAGCTCGACGAGCTGCATCACCGGCACCGGATTCATGAAGTGGACGCCGACGAACTTCTCCGGCCGATCGGTCGACGCGGCGAGCCGGGTGATCGAGATCGACGAGGTGTTGGTTGCGAGCATCGCCTCGGGCTTCAGCACCGGGCACAGCTGCTGGAAGATCTTGCGCTTGACCTGCTCGTTCTCGGTCGCCGCCTCGATCACGAAGTCGCAGTCGGCGAGCGCGTCGAGGTTCTCCGCGGCGCGGATGCGTCCGAGCGCCCCCACTCGCTCGTCCTCGCTGATCGCCTTCTTGTTGACCTGGCGCGTCATGTTGCCGTTGATCGTCGCCAGACCGAGCTGGATGCGCTCCGTCGACAGATCGTTCAGCGAGATTTCGTAGCCGGCCAGCGCCGCCACGTGCGCGATGCCGTTGCCCATCTGACCGGCGCCGATCACGCCGATCCGCTTGATTTCGAACCCCATGTCGGCCCCCGGTTTCGGCCCCTGACTCTCGAAGCTGCGGTACCGAGTCACCTCCCCGGCCGCTTCGAACACGGGCGCACTCTAGGCCCATGCCCTTTTCTTCGCAATGCAGCAAAAGCCCTAGCACGTGGAAGAGGGGAGGTTCCCCTCGAAACGATCGCGCTCGCCCGTGTCGACGGGCGAGCGCATCTTCGTCGTCATCGCGTCGTTCGGCAAGCCGTCGGACGTCGTTCCATCGTCTGAACTCGGCTGTCGACGACGGAATTCCGCGTCACTTGCCGCGCTTGGCGAGTTCGGCGGCCAGTTCCGGCAGCGCGGTGAAGATGTCGGCGACCAGACCGTAGTCGGCGACCTGGAAGATCGGCGCCTCTTCGTCCTTGTTGATCGCCACGATCACCTTCGAGTCCTTCATGCCGGCGAGATGCTGGATCGCGCCGGAGATGCCGCAGGCGACGTAGAGTTCCGGCGCCACCACCTTGCCGGTCTGACCGACCTGCCAGTCGTTCGGCGCGTAGCCCGCGTCGACCGCCGCGCGGCTGGCGCCGATCGCCGCCCCGAGCTTGTCGGCCACCGGCTCGATGTAGACGTGGAAGTTCTCGCGATTGGCGATGGCGCGGCCACCCGACACGATGATCTTCGCCGACGTCAGCTCCGGACGGTCCGACTTCGACAGTTCTTCGCCGACGAAGGACGAGATCGCCGGATCGGCCGGCACCGCGACGGCCGAGACCGCCGCCGAGCCGCCCTTGCCCGTCGCCGTGAACGACGCCGTGCGCACGGTGATCACCTTCTTCGCGTCGGACGACTTCACCACCTGGATGGCGTTGCCGGCGTAGATCGGACGCTCGAACGTGTCGGCGGAAACCACCTTGGTGATCTCCGAGATCTGGCTGACGTCGAGCAGCGCGGCGACGCGCGGCAGCACGTTCTTCGCCGTGGTCGTCGCCGCCGCCACGATCGCGTCGTAGGCGGGAGCGAGGGAGACGATCAGCGCCGCCATCGGCTCGGCGAGCTGATGGTCGAGATGGGCCGCGTCGGCGGTCAGCACCTCGGCGACGCCGTCGAGCGTCGCCGCTTCGGCGGCGATCGCGCCGACGCCGCTGCCGGCGACCAGCACGTGCACGCCGCCGCCGATGGCGGTCGCGGCGGTCAGCGCCTTGGCGGTGGCGTCCTTGAGGGAGACGCCGTCGTGTTCGGCGATCAGAAGAACGGTCATTTCGGCTCTCTCCTTCAGATCACGCCGGCTTCGTCGGCGAGCTTGGCCACCAGTTCGGCCACCGAGCCGACCTTGACGCCGGCCTTGCGGCCGGCCGGCTCACGGGTCTCCAGCACGGCGAGGCGCGGGCTGGCGTCGACGCCGAAGTCCGCCGGGGTCTTCTCCTCGACCGGCTTCTTCTTCGCCTTCATGATGTTGGGCAGCGAGGCGTAGCGCGGCTCGTTGAGGCGCAGGTCGGTCGTCACGATCGCCGGCAGCTTCAAGGACACCGTCTGCAGACCGCCGTCGACTTCACGCGTCACCGCGACCGTGTCGCCGGCGATCTCGACCTTCGAGGCGAAGGTGCCCTGCGCCCAGCCGGTCAGCGCCGCCAGCATCTGGCCGGTGGCGTTGGTGTCGTCGTCGATCGCCTGCTTGCCGAGGACGACCAGGCCGGGCTTCTCCGCCTCGACCACGCCCTTCAGGATCTTGGCGACCGCCAGCGGCTCGACGAGGCCGTCGACCTTGACCAGGATGCCGCGGTCGGCGCCCATGGCGAGGCCGGTCCGGAGCGTCTCGACGGCCTGCGCCGGGCCGATCGACACCACCACGATCTCGGTGGCGATGCCCTTTTCCTTCAGCCGGATCGCCTCTTCCACCGCGATCTCGTCGAACGGGTTCATCGACATCTTGACGTTGGCGAGGTCGACCCCCGAGCCGTCCGGCTTCACCCGGATCTTCACGTTGTAGTCGACCACCCGCTTCACGGGCACGAGAATCTTCATGCGGGATCCCTCCGGCGCCGGCCTCCGCCGACTGTCTGGTTTGTCCCATGTCAACCGATTCGCATGACGTCGAACGACGCATCGGCCGTCACGGGACGGGGAAAAAGGCGGGCCGGACGCTACTGACGTCCCGAGACCTTGTCAATTCGCCCTGAGTACCGAATGGGGTAGACGATTGACGTAGAGTGCGAGGGCGGTTTTCCGAGCCCGTACGAACGTTCGTTCGTCTCCGCCGCAGTGAGGTGCCGCACCGCCGAGGGGGCGGCACGGATCAGCGATGCGCCCCCGGCACCCACAGCACGTCGGCTCGGCCGTGGTCGTTGACCCAGCGCGCCGCGACGAAGAAGAAGTCGGAGAGCCGATTGACGTAGGCGATCGCCTCGCGCGACACCGCCCCCTCCTCGACCTCGGTCAGACCGACCATGATCCGCTCCGCCCGCCGCGACACCGTGCGGGCGAGATGGAGATGGGCGGAGGCGGCCGAGCCGCCCGGCAGGACGAAGGACTTCAGCGGCTCGAGATCGGCGTTGAGCCGGTCGATCTCCGCCTCCAGCCGCTCGACCTGGCTCGCCACGATCCGGAGCGGCTCCCACTTGAGCTGCGCCTCCGGCGGGGTGGCGAGATCGGCGCCGAGGTCGAAGAGATCGTTCTGGACGCGGGCGAGCATGGCGTCGAGCTCCGGCATCTCGCTCGTGTGGAGCCGAACCATCCCGACCACCGCGTTGGTCTCGTCGACGGTACCGTAGGCCTCGATCCTCGGATGCGCCTTCGGCAACCGCTCGCCGGTGACCAGCGCCGTCGTCCCGTCGTCGCCCTTGCGGGTGTAGATGCGATTGAGCACGACCATGCGCGTCCCCCTTCCCTCTCCTCATGGCGGGTTTTTCGACCCCCGTCCATTCGCCTCTAGCCACGCGCGAAGAGGAAGGCGAGGAGGAGCAGCAGCGCCAGCCCCTGTAGGGCGATGCGCGCCCGCATCAGGTTCTGCGACCGCTGCGGCGAGCCGCCCTGCCCCATGTTGAGGACACCGAGCCCGAGCACGGCGACCACCGCCGCCAGCGCCCCGGCGAGAAGTACGGCGAGCCCGATCGTCATCGTGTCCCTCACTCCCGATCCGACAGGCGCCCGGCCCAACGCGACAGGGTGCCGTCGGAGAGCAGACGCCGCGCCCACACCATGATCAGCGTCGGCACCGTCACCGCGTAGGTGGCGCGCGGCCGCGGATCGTCGAGGGCGTGGATCAGCTTTTCCACCACCGCGCTCGGCGGTAGTTTGAACCGCGACGCCCCGCCTCGCCGCAGCCGTTCGAGCCGCCGCCGATAGACCTCGGCGTGCACCGAGCCGGCGAGGTCGACATTCGCCTCCAGCGCCTCGATGGCGTGGGCGACGAAACGCGTGGCGATCGGCCCCGGCCGGATCGTCGAGACCTCGATGCCGGAGCCGCGCACCTCCATCCGCAGCGTGTCGGTCAGCCCCTCCAGCGCGAACTTCGCCGCGACGTAGGCGCCACGGTACTTCATCGCCACGATCCCGAGCACCGAGGAACAGTTGACGATCCGCCCCCGCCCCACCGCCCGCATCGCCGGGATCAGGCGGCGGGTCAGGTCGTGCCAGCCGAACACCGCCACCTCGAACTGCGCCCTCAGCACCTCCGGCCGCAGATCCTCGACCGCGCCGAGCTGGCCGTAGGCGGCATTGTTGAACAGCGCGTCGATCCGCCCGCCGGTCGCCGTCAGCACCCGTTCGGCGCAGGCCGCGATCGCCGCGGGATCGCGCAGATCGAGCGGCACCGCCTCCACTCCGGCGATCGCGTCGAGCGCAGCGAGATCCTCCGGCCGCCGCGCCGTGGCGAACACCCGCCAGCCGCGCGCCGCCAGCGTCTCCGCCGCCGCCCGGCCGATGCCCGACGACGCCCCGGTGACCAGAACGACCCGCTTCTCTTTCGACTGCTCGCTCGCCACGTCGCCGCTCCCTCGCGTCCCGAGCCCGCAGAATAGCCGGCGCCGACGTCGATGCGACGACGAAAAACCGGCCGACGCGAGCGTCGACCGGTTTTCCTGTGAACTCAGATGACCGTGTGTGTGATGCTGGAATCGCACGACACGAGCCGGAAAGCAATTCGAAACCTATGAAAGGGTTAACGCGACCGCCGCGGCAATGTTTCCGGCTCGCTTCGCCACCGCCGGCGCACCCCCGCGAAACGAAAAAAACCGGCCGAAGCATGTTCGGCCGGTGAATTTCGAGTCGGCGCCGGGAGATCCCCTGAACTCTCGGCGTGGGTCCATAATGTCAGGTTCGGTGCCGCTGCCAACCCCTCAAAAATCAGGGGGGCTCAAATGCTGGACGAGTGTCCGACACCGATACGTTGACGATTCATTAACGGTACCCTGATGCCATCAGTTGCCACCGTCAAGCAACCTACGCGCGATCACTTGCGCCTGGATTTCGCCCGCGCCCTCGAAGATGTTGAGAATACGTGCGTCGCAGAGCACGCGGCTGATCGGATACTCCAGCGCGAAGCCGTTGCCACCGTGGATTTGCAGAGCATTGTCCGCTGCAGCCCAGGCGACACGCGCGCCGAGCAGTTTCGCCATGCCGGCCTCGAGATCGCAACGCTTGTCGTGATCCTTCTGGCGGGCGGCGAAATAGGTGAGCTGACGCGCCACCATGATCTCCACCGCCATCATCGCGAGCTTGTCGGCGACGCGCGGGAAGGCGATCAACGGCTTGCCGAACTGGACGCGCTCCTGAGCGTAGCGCAGACCGAGGTCGAGCGCCGACTGGGCGACGCCGATGGCGCGCGCCGCGGTCTGGATGCGGGCGCTCTCGAAGGTCTGCATCAGCTGCTTGAAGCCCTGCCCCTCGACCCCGCCGAGGAGATTGGCCGCCGGCACGGTGAAGCCGTCGAAGGCGATCTCGTATTCCTTCATGCCGCGATAGCCGAGCACCTCGATCTCGCCGCCCGACATGCCCGCGGCCGGGAACGGAGTCGCGTCGTCGCCGCGCGGCTTCGGCGCCAAGAGCATGGAGAGGCCCTTCCAACCGGCCTCCTCCGGATTGGTGCGAACGAGCAGCGTCATCAGATCGGCGCGGACCGGATGGGTGATCCAGGTCTTGTTGCCGTTGACGACGTATTGGTCGCCCTGCTTCACCGCGCGGGTGCGAAGGCTGCCGAGGTCGGAGCCGGTGTTCGGCTCGGTGAACACGGCGGTCGGCAGGATCTCGCCGGAGGCGAGCTTGGGCAACCACTCCTGCTTCTGCTCCTCGGTGCCGCCGCACAGGATCAGCTCGGCGGCGATCTCCGAGCGGGTGCCGAGCGAGCCGACGCCGATGTAGGCGCGCGACAGCTCCTCGGAGACCACGCACATCGACTCCTTGCCGAGGCCCAGGCCGCCGTATTCCTCCGGGATGGTGAGGCCGAAGACGCCCATCTCCGCCATCTGCTGGATCAGCTCGAGCGGGATGTACTCGTTCTTCAGATGCCACTCGTGGCAATGCGGCAGCACCGCGTCGACGGCGAGCTTGCGCATCTCGTCGCGGAACTGGTTCAGCGTCTCGTCGAGGCCGAGCTCGCCGAACGAGCCGGCGCCTTCGAGCCGGGCCATCGCGTCGACCAGCGCCCGGCGCACCTCGGGGGTGTTGCCGTTCGCGATCAGCGTCTCGACCGCCGGCACGCGGGCCGCCGCGACCGCCTCGGCCGGCACGCCGAGATCGGAGAGACGCACCATCTCGCCCTGGTTCATCGGGATGCCGCCGAAGATCTGCGCCAGATATTCGCCGAAGGCGATCGACACGATGTCCCGCTCGATCTCGCCGAACCGTCCCTCGTCGGTCAGTCGCTGCGAATAGTCGATCATCTCGCGCAGAGACTCGACGTAGGTCCCGACCCAGGCGAGGCCGTGGGTGGCGCGCTGTTCCTTGTCGACCAGAGCCGCCGAAACCTTGCCGTCCTTCTCGACCTTCGCCCGCACCGAGGTCCGAGCGGCGGCATAGAGCCCGTCGAGCGCCCCGACCGCCTCGCGGCCGAGCGTGATGAGATCCAAATCGATTCGACCGGAAGCGGCGGCCATGGCATGAACTCCCTCGTCCGACCCCGCGCGGGTTCGGTTGGTGATGTGTTGTTGCGGTGCGAAAGAACCCGAATCGGGCCCGCCGTGCAATGCTGCGAAAGGCGACATCCGGCCGTCATCCGCGCCGATTGGCGAGAACGACCCCGGAAACGGTGACGAGAATACCGAGGAGTTGGACCGAACTCACGGTTTCTCCGAACAGAAGCCATGCCTCGACCACCGCCGCCGGCGGCACCAGATAGATCAGCGACGCCGCGCGCGACACCTCGCCGCAGCGCACGAGATGCAGCAACAGGGCGATCGCGCCGATCGACAGCGCCAGCACCGACCACGCCAGCGTCGCCGCCGAGCGGAGATTGAGATCGAAGCGCATCGGCTCGAACAGCCACGCCGCCGGCAGCATCACCGCCAGCGCCCCGACGTATTGCAGCAGCGCCAGGGTGAGCAGGTGCCCCGAGCCGGCGAAGCGCTTCTGGTGGAAGGTGCCGAGCGTCACCGCCAACATCGCCGCGACGTTGACCGCGAGCGGCACCAACACGTTGGCGAGATCGGCCGGGGCGAGCCCGGCGAACTTCGGCGACACCACGACGGCGATGCCGAGGAAGCCGACCAGGAAGCCGCCGGCTCGCCGGAGACCGATCCGCTCGCCGGCGAGCAGCGGGGCGAGCGCGGCCGTCATCAGCGGCTGCAACGCCGCGATCACCGCCGACAGCCCGGCCGGCACCCCGTGCGCGATCGCCCACCACACCCCGCCGAGATAAAGCGCGTGCATCGGCACCCCCGACCC
>JAAYVT010000190.1 GCA_012517025.1 Phyllobacteriaceae bacterium
CGCGCGCCCGTCGAGCTTCTTCGGGGCGGGCTGCGTCGGCCACGTCGCCTTCGGCCATCCGGTGAGCCCGGGGCTGATGGATCGGCTGGAAGAGGCGGCGAAGGCGGAGGACATTCCGCACGTGCGCGGCGGCACCTACGTCTGCATGGAGGGGCCGCAGTTCTCGACGCTGGCGGAGAGCCGCTGGTACAAGTCGGCCGGCTTCGACGTCATCGGCATGACCAACATGCCGGAGGCGAAGCTGGCGCGCGAGGCGGAGATCCCCTACGCCACCGTGGCGATGGTGACCGACTACGACTGCTGGCATCCCGATCACGACCACGTCGACGTCAAGGCGGTGATCAAGGTGGTGCACGACAACGCCGACAAGGCGCGGCGGCTGGTGGCGCGGTTCGCCGGCGACTTTCCGCTCGACCATCCGGCCTGTCCGATCGGGTCGGACCGGTCGCTCGACTTCGCCTTGATGACGGCGCACGACAAGCGCGATCCGGCACTGCTGGCCAAGCTCGACGCGGTCGCCGGGCGCGTGCTGCGGGTGCGATGATGGGCGGCATCGAGCTGGAAGTGGTGGCGCGCGTCCACGGCGGCCGGATCGAGAACGAGGACGACCGGTGGGGCGACGTCGAGGCGACGATCGTGCTCGAGTCGTCGTTTCCCGAGACCGCCTTCGCCGGGCTCGAGGCGTTCTCGCATGCGCTGATCGTGTTTCATTTCGACCTGATCGATCCGGAGACGGTGGTCACCGGGGCGCGGCGGCCGCGCGGGCGGGCCGATTGGCCGGAGGTCGGCATCTTCGCGCAGCGCGGCAGCCCCCGCCCGAACCGACTCGGGGTGACCTGCGTCGAAATTCTCGGCGTCGAGGGGCGGACCCTGCGGGTGCGTGGGCTCGACGCGGTCGAGGGCACGCCGGTCGTCGACGTCAAGCCGGTGATGCGCGGGTTCGAGCCGCGCGGGACCATCGTGGAGCCCGACTGGGCGACCGAAATCATGAAGGACTACTGGTGATGAATCTTCGCGACACCATTCGCTCGATCCCCGACCATCCGAAGCCCGGGATCATCTTTCGCGACATCACCACGCTGCTCGGCGATCCGCGTGCCTTCCGCCGCTCCGTCGACGAACTGGTCCAGCCCTACGCCGGTCTGAAGATCGACAAGGTGGCGGGGATCGAGGCGCGCGGCTTCATCCTCGGCGGCGCGGTGGCGCATCAGCTCTCCGCCGGCTTCGTGCCGATCCGCAAGAAGGGCAAGTTGCCGGCCGAGACCGCCTCGATCACCTACGCGCTCGAATACGGCGTCGACGAGATCGAGATCCATCGCGACGCGATCACGCCGGGCGAGAAGGTGCTGGTGGTCGACGATCTGATCGCCACCGGCGGCACGGCGGCGGCGGCGGTGGAGCTGTTGCAGCGGCTCGGTGCCGACGTGGTCGGCACCTGTTTCGTCATCGATCTGCCGGAGCTCGGCGGCGCCGACAAGCTGCGGGCGATGAAGGTGCCGGTGCGTTCGCTGGTCGCCTTCGAGGGGCACTGAGCCGGTTCGCCGGCGTGGGGGCGGCGATGGCGGACACCGATCTCGTCTTCCGGATCGATGCGCCCGCCCAGCCGGCGCGACAGGCGGAGATCGACCGGCTGATCGGCGACGAATTCGACCTCGATCTCGCCCGGCTCGATCGCTTCGGGCGGTTCGGACGTGATCCGGGCTTCGTCTCTTTCGGCGGGTGGGACGGCGAGGCGATCGTCGCCCACGTCGGGCTGCAGCCGATGGGGCTGCATCGGGGCGGGACGGCGGTTCCGGCCTTCGGGCTGGGGCTGGCGACGGTGCATCCGGCCCGGCGCGGGCGCGGGCTCTTCCGCGATCTGATGGAACGGGCGCTCGCCTTCGCCGACGCTCGCGTCGACCTCGTCCTGCTCGAGACCGAGGAGCCGGAACTCTACCATCGTTTCGGTTTCGCCAAAGTGGCGGAGCATTCGTTCCGCGGGCGCCTCGAGGTCGCGGCCGGGCCGGCGGCGGGGCGGTGCCTGAGGCTCGACGTCGCCGCCGACGTGACGATCCTCGCCGACCTCTTCGCGCGGCGGGCGCCGCCGTCGCTCGTCGGCGGGCTCGACGAACATCCGATGCGGTTCTTCCTCAAGGCGCTCGAAAGTCCGGAGATCAAACTCGTCCATCTGCCGAGTCTCGACGCGGTGGTGGCGATCGAGCCGGGGGCGGCGGGGGAGTTGGTGCTGCTCGACGTGGTGGCGCCGGCGATCCCGCCGCTCGCCGCGATCGCGGCGGCGCTCGGCGGCGGCTTCGACCGCGCTCACGTCTTCGTCACGCCGGATCGGCTCGGCTGGGTGCCCGAGACGGTCGTGACGGAGGCGACCGGGCTGATGGCGCGGGGGCGGCTTCCGGTCGACCCGCGGCCGTTCGGGCTGTCGCCGATGCACGTGTGAGGATGCGCCGTCACAGCACCGCGTCGGGCTCCAGCCGGCACCAGCCGCCGCCGGCCGTCTCGATCTGCAGGGTGGCGTGACCGATGTCGAAGCGGTGCTCCAGCATCTCCGTCGTCTCCGCCAAGAAGGCGTCGCCGGGATGACCGGCCGGCATCACCAGATGGGCGGTCAGCGCCACCTCGGTGGTCGACATCGCCCAGACGTGGAGATCGTGCAGATCGACGACGCCGGGGCGGGCGGCCAGCGCCGCGCGCACTTCGGCCGGGTCGATCGCGGCGGGGACGGCGGCGACCGACAGCGCCATGCTCTCGCGCAACAGCCCCCAGGTGCCCCACACCACGATCGCCACCACGATCAGGCTGACGACCGGATCGATGCGGGCCCAGCCGGTGGCGGCGACGGCGAGGCCGGCGAGGACGACGCCGACCGAGATCAGCGCGTCGGTCAACATGTGCAGGTAGGCGCCGCGAATGTTGAGGTCGCCCTTCGAGCCGCCGGCGAAGAGCCAGGCGGTGAAGCCGTTGACGGCGATGCCGATCGCCGCGACCCAGATCATGGTGGCGCCGGAGACCGGCTCGGGGGCGAGCAGACGCTGCACCGCCTCGAGCGCCAGAGCGCCGAGCGCCAACATCAGGAAGACGGCGTTGAACAGCGCCGCCAGGATCGACGAGCCGGCGAAGCCGTAGGTGAATCGGGCCGAGGGCGGGCGCTTGGCGGCGCGGGCGGCGAGCCAGGCGACGATCAGCGCCAACACGTCGGAGAGATTGTGGCCGGCGTCGGCGACCAGCGCCATCGAATTCGCCCACAGGCCGAAGGCCACCTCGACGCCGACGAAGGCGGTGTTGAGGACGATGCCGACGGCGAAGGCGCGGCCGAAGTCGGCGGGCGCGTGGACGTGGCCATGACCGCCGTGGGCGTGCGCGTGACCGTGCCCATGCCCATGGTCGTGAGCATGCCCATGGTCGTGCCCATGGTCGTGACCATGACCATGGTCATGTTCGTGGTCGTGGGCGCACGCCGGGCCGTGGTCGTGGGGATGCGGGGCGGTCGCGGTGGGGGCTTCGGTCATCGGGGGGTCCTTCGCGGGTGCGAGAGACTGACCCGAGATCGTAGCGGATACAATTACAGGCCGCCTCGATCGGTCGGCGTCCACACCACGTCGGCGAGGCGGGGGGCGCCGGTCGCCAGCATCACCAGCCGGTCGAAGCCGAGGGCGATGCCGCTGGTCGGCGGCATGATCGCCAGGGCGGCGAGGAAATCCTCGTCGATCGGATAGCGCGTCCCGTAGAGCCGCTCCTTGGCGTCCATTTCGATCTCGAAGCGGCGGCGCTGCTCGACCGGATCGGTCAGCTCGCCGAAGGCGTTGGCGAGCTCGACGCCGCAGGCCCACAGCTCGAAGCGCTCGGCGACGCGCGGGTCGCGGGCGCAAGGACGGGCGAGCGCGGCCTCGCGGGCGGGGTATTCC
Organism: Phyllobacteriaceae bacterium; assembly: GCA_012517025.1. Classification (GTDB taxonomy): domain Bacteria; phylum Pseudomonadota; class Alphaproteobacteria; order Rhizobiales; family Ancalomicrobiaceae; genus Pinisolibacter. The sequence goes on from JAAYVT010000190.1 coordinate 3,900, forward strand.
ATCAAGATCGCCGGGCGGCCGTCGCCGAGCGCCGGCTCGATCCGCTCCGCCAACACCCGCGAGAACACGTCCGACCAACCGTCGTCGGCGGCGACGCGGATGCCGCTCGCGCTCGCCTCGGCGGCCAGCCGGTCGCGATCGGGTTCGGCGGTCGGGTCGAGGGGGAGAGTGGCGAGGAGGTCGATGCCGGCGAAGCGGGCGAAGGCCTCGGCGCAGGTGATCCGCTCGGGCGGGAGGCGGGGGTCGCAGGTCCGGTCGCGGCGGCGGAAGACCTCGGCGCCGACGGTGTCGGCGGCGAGGCGCAGGAGATCGGCGCAGTCGTCCATCAGCGTTTCGTAAGGGGCGCGGGCGCGGTACCACTCGAGCATGGTGAACTCGATCGCGTGGGTCGGGCCGCCCTCGCGATCGCGCCAGACGCGGGCGAAGTCGAAGATCTTCGTCTCGCCGGCGGCGATCAGTTTCTTCATGGCGAATTCCGGCGAGGTGTGGAGGTAGCGCCGCCGCGTCGCGCCGTCGTCGCCGACGACGTCGACGGCGAGGGCGTGGAGATGGGTCTCGTTGCCGGGCGAGATCTGCAGGCCGGTGCAATGGACCTCGGTGAAGCCGTCGGTCTCGAAATGCGAACGGATCGCGCGTTCGACCGCGTTGCGGGCGAGAAGCAGCGGGCGGCGATCGGCGTGAACGGCGGGATTCCACCACGAGACGGCGGTCTTCATGACTTTCTTCTTTCTTCTTCGGCCCAGACGTGAGAGAGGAAACGCACAAAACGCGCGACCCGGCGGGTCGGCGCGCCCGAATTCTATCGGCTGTTCAGAGGTCCTTCTTCCATGCGAGTCAATGCGCAGAATCTCCGCAAGGGCAACGTCGTCGAGATGGACGGCAAGCTCTACGTCGTTCTCTCCGCCGAGAGCTTCCATCCGGGCAAGGGTACCCCCACCACCCAGATCGACATGCGCCGGATTTCCGACGGAGTGAAGGTGTCGGAGCGCTGGAAGACCACCGACCCGGTCGAGCGCGCGATGCTCGACGAGCGGCCCTACGCCTATCTCTACAACGACGACGAGGGCTTCCACTTCATGAACAAGGAGAACTACGACCAGATCGTGGTTCCCAAGGACGTGGTGGGCGATCAGTCGGCCTATCTGGTCGAGGACATGGAGTGCCAGGTCGCGATCTATCAGGACGTTCCGGTGTCGATCGAGCTGCCGCAGAAGGTGGTTCTCGAGATCGTCGAGACCGAGCCGGTGACCAAGGGTCAGACCGCCTCGTCGTCCTACAAGCCGGCGATCCTGTCGAACGGCGTCAAGACCACGGTTCCCCCGCACGTCTCCGCCGGCACCCGCGTGGTGGTGATGACCGCCGACGGCTCCTACGTCGAGCGCGCCAAGGACTGAGGCGCCGATCGGCCGCGGCCGGAGAAGACCTGAAACAGACGGAGCCCGGCCGAGAGGTCGGGCTCTTCGCATTTCTGGCGTGGCCGTTCATCCCTTCCAGGTGACCCCCGGCGGGTCGGGCGGCAGCGGGATGAACTCGGTCTCGCCGGGGACGCCGGCGAAGCGACCGGCGCGCCAGTCGGCCTTGGCCGCCTCGATGCGGTCCTTCGAGGACGACACGAAGTTCCAATAGAGGAACCGCCGCTCCGGGAAGGGCTCGCCGCCGACCAGGGCGAAGCGGGTGGGGCCGATCGCCCTCACCACGATCTCGGCGCCGGGGCGCAGCAGCACCAGGCGGTCGGGGCCGTGGGGGGCGTCCTCGCCGTCGATCGCCAGCTCGCCGGAGGAGATCCACAGCGCCCGCTCGGAGAAGTCGCCGGGCAGGCGGAAACGGGCGCCGGGCTCGAGCATCACGTCGAGCTGGACGAGGTCGGAGACGACCGGCACTGGCGAGGTTGCGCCGAAGGCGGTGCCGGCGACCAGCGTCGCCGTCGCGCCCTCGCCCTCGAAGCGCGGCAGGGCGCCGGCCTCGACGTGGGTGAAGACCGGCTCGATCTCCTCCTTCTCCTTCGGCAGGGCGATCCACAGCTGCAGGCCGGCGAGACGGCCGCCGTTCGGGCGGGATTCGATCGGGGTGCGCTCGGAATGGACGATGCCGCGCCCGGCGGTCATCCAGTTGACTGCGCCGGGGCGGATCACCTCGACCGCGCCGGTCGAATCGCGATGGCGGATCTCGCCCTGGTGCAGCCAGGTCAGGGTCGACAACCCGATGTGGGGATGGGGACGGACGTCCTGGCCGCCGCCGGGGCGAAAGTCGACCGGGCCCATGGCGTCGAGGAAGACGAAGGGGCCGACCGAGCGGCGCTCGACGGTGGGCAGTGCCCGCCGCACGGTGAAGCCGTCGCCGAGGTCGTGCAGGCGCGGCAGCACCACCTTGTCGACGGCGGGCAGGGGGGCGGGGTCGTGCGGGCTCGTCATCGGCGGTCTCCTTTCGGGCTCGACCCGGAAGATGGGGCAGGTCGGCGCGTCTGTCAGGAGGCGGCGGAGTGAACGATGCGTTCGGTCACAGCCAGCGGCGGACACGGGCGCGATAGGCCTCGTAGTCCGCGCCGAAGATCCGCGCCATCGCCGCCTCCTCGCGGCGGATGTAGGCGCGCTCGATCACCACGGCGAAGGCGGCGGTGAGGACGAGCGGCACCGTTTCGCCGAGGCCGATCGCGGCGCCGAGCAGCATGGCGAGGAAGCCGAGATAGATCGGGTTGCGGCTCCGGGCATAGAGCCCGTCGGTGATCAGCCGGGTCGGCGCCACGATGGCGCGAATGTCGGTGCCGGAGCGATGGAAACGCATCGCGCCGGCCCAATTGATCCAGGCGCCGGCGGCGAAGACCGGGACGCCGAGAAGGCGCGCCGAGCCCGGCAGCAGCGTCGGCCCCGGCACGACGAAATGCGCGAGCGCCATCAGCGCGGCGACGGTGAAGAAGACGGTCGGCGGCAGGATCTTCATCGGACGACGGCCCCGCTTCGAGGTGAGCGGCGCCGAGGCTGGCATCGGATCGCGACCGTGTCGTGACGCGACCCGAGGTCAGGGGGCGACGGGCCGGCGCGGCCACATCACCCGGGCGGTGAAGCGGAAGACCAACTCGTCGTCGACGAAGCCGAGGTTGTCGGTCGACAGGATTCCCCAGGCCGGGCGGGTCGCCGACGGGCGGGCCGAGTGCAGCGTGGCGCGATAGACGACGGTCTGACCGGCGAGCACCGGCTTCAGCCAACGCATATCGTCGAATCCCGGGGAGGGGCCGGGCACCGGCACCACCTCGCCACGGGCGGCGCGGGCTTCCATCTCGCGGTTCTGATGGGCGATCCACAGCGCCATCCACTCGCAGGCGACGTGCCAGCCGGAGGCGGCGAGGCCGCCGAACAGCGAGGCCTGCCCGGCCGCCTCGTCGAGATGGAAGGGCTGGGGATCCCAGTCGCGAGCGAAGGCGACGATCTCTTCCGCCGTGAAAGTGTGCGCGCCGAGCTCGGCGACCCATTCGGGGGTGAATTCCTCGAGCCACATCATGGCTGCGGCCTCCGCTCGATCATCAGGGTCGCGACCATCAACAGCGTCCGCGCGCCGTTCTGATCGACCACGTCGAACCGCCCCTCGATCAGGCCGAGGCGCGGCCGGCTCGACGAGGCGCGCGCCTCCATGACGGTCAGGGTGGCGGACAGACGATCGCCGACGTGCACCGGCTTCAGCCACTTCAGCGTCTCGATGCCGGGCGAGCCGAGCGAAGCGGTGTGGGAGAGCAGGCCGTCGACGAACAGGCGCATCAGGGTGCAGGCGGTGTGCCAGCCGGAGGCGGCGAGGGCGCCGAGCAGCGAGGCGGCGCCGCCGGCGTCGTCGAGATGCATCGGTTGAGGATCGTACTTCCGGGCGAAGTCGAGGATCGCCTCGCGCGTCATCTCGCGCGAACCGAGCGGGATCACCTCGCCGGGGCTGAAGTCCTCGAAGTACCGTGTCGTTTGCGTCATGGCGCCGCTCGCCGCCCCCGTTCACACTGCGCGCGATCCGCCAACGAATCACGCGAGGCCTCCGTCATGTTCGCCGCCCTGTCGACGCTCGACACGCCGCTCGGGCC
>JAAYVT010000018.1 GCA_012517025.1 Phyllobacteriaceae bacterium
GCGGCGGCGCGCGGGACGATGGCCGGCGATCGAGATCTCGATTCCGGCGGGCGCAGGTTACGATCGGATCGCGTCGGCGGCCAGTGGCAGAACGATGCGGCGATCGTCGAGGTCGAGGACGATGCGTTCCGCCTCGTGAAAGAGGCGCCAGCGCCGCGGCCGGATCTCGGTGACGACGTCGGCGATCTCGGCGAGGGCGAGGGGGCCGCGCGCGCTGGTCACCAGGAGCCGAACCGACAGCGGCAGCGGTTCGCGCCAAGCGGCGTCGAGATGGAGGAGCGTCGGCTCGCCGAGCGGAGCGGGGTGGCGGGCGTCGCAGAGGCGACAGGGCGCGCCGCGCGCCAGCGCGATCACCGGGGCGAGCAGGGTCTCGAGCGTCAGCGTGTCCTCGACCACCGTCAGCCGATCGTCGCGGCTCGCGCCGACCAGCCCGGCGAGCTCGCAGGCGAGCATCGTCAGGCGTCCCTGGTCGAGGCGCTCGACGTGCGGGCGGCCGTCGTCGCGGGCCTCGACGACGAGCAGGCACGGGGCGGCGTGGTCGAGCCGGCGGCGATCCGGACCGATCAGGCGCACGGCGGAGAACTCCGCGAGCGCCTCGTCGATGCGCTGATAGGCCATGCCGTGGGCCCCGTGCACCCACACCGTGCAGGCGTGAGCGAGATGGGCGGCGGCGGCTTCGAAGCGATCGAGCCGGGTGGCGTCGACGACGACGTGGGCGGGGCGGATCGCACCGATCGCGGCGGCGAGGGTCGAGGGCGGCAGGCGCGGATCGGCGAACCCGACCACCGCCCCGACCGCCGTCAGGCCGACCAGCGCGGCGAAACGCTCCGGCCGTGGCGGGAACAGCAGCACCACCGGATCGCCCGCGCCGACCCCATGGACGATCGCCCACCGCGCCCAGCGGTTGGATCGGGCGTAGAGATCGCGATAGGCGAGGGTCTCCTCCGCCCCGATCAGCGCGGGACGGTCACGCCCCTCCGCCGCCCACTCCTCGACCTCGTCGCGCAGCGAGCGGTCGGGGGTGTTCGCGATCGCGGCGAGGCGGGCGTCGATCGACTTCGTCGCCCGCGCCGTGCTCCATTTCGCCGTCCAGCGCGCCAGCGCCTTCATCCCGCCGTCCCCACCTCTGGCGTTCCGCCTCAGCCCCCGAAGGTGCCCGAGAACCCGGAGATCGACAACGGATTGTCGGTCATCGCGGCGGCGTCGGGGCCGTCGGCGACGAGCTCGCCGACGAAGGCGTCGAACATCCGCTTGACGAAGGCTTCCTCGAGATCGCGGGTGATGAAGACCAACCGGGTGCGGCGGTCGGCGTCCGGCCAGCGCTCCAGCTGGGCGACCGGGTGGACGACGTGCTGGACGACGTGCAGCACCAGCGGCCGCTCCGGATCCTCGGCGAGCCGCACCACGCCCTTGACGCGCAGCAGCTTCGGTCCGTGCGCGGCGCGCAGCAGTTCCAGGAACATGTCGAGGCTTCCCGCCGACATCGGTCGGTCGGAGGCCAGACAGAAGGCGCGGATGTGGTCGTCGTGACGATTGGGATCGTGGACGTGGGCATGATCGTGATCGTCGTGATCATGGTCATGGTGGTGGCCGTGATCGTGGTGATCGTGGCCGTGCGCTTTGCCTTCGAGGCGGCGGCGTTCGGCCTCGCGGTCGCGATAGGCCTCCTCGGCGAGCCAGCGGGTGACGTCGGCGGTCTTGCTCTCCGGCCGCCACAGGCCGCTTTCGAGCAGAGCCGCCGGGGTCGCCTCGCCGGCGGCGGCATCGAGTTGCGGCGCCGCCGGGGCGAGCACGCGCAGGCGGGTCTTCAGCGCCGTCAAAGTGGCGCGGGCCTGCGGCGTGGTGACGAGATCGGTCTTGGTGAGCACCAGCCGATCGGCGACGGCGGCCTGCTTCACCGCCTCTTCCTGGGCGTCGAGGGTCGCCATGCCGTTGACCGCGTCGACCAGCGTCACCACCCCGTCGAGCCGGTAGCGGCGGACGAGATAGGGATGGCGCATCACCGTGTGCAAGATCGGCGCCGGATCGGCGAGACCGGTGGTCTCGATCACCACCCGGCGCAGGGCGGTGAGGCGGCCGTTGTCGAGGCGCTTCAACAGATCCTCGAGGGTGGCGACGAGATCGCCGCGGATGGTGCAGCACAGGCACCCGGAGGACAGTTCGACGACGCCGTCGTCGGCGCGCTCGACCAGCACGTGGTCGATGCCGACCTCGCCGAACTCGTTGATGATCACCGCCGTGTCGTCCATCGCCGGATCGCGCAGCAGGCGATTGAGCAGCGTCGTCTTGCCGGAACCGAGGAAGCCGGTGATCACCGTCAGCGGGATCGGCTCGGGCGGGCGGCGGGCGGGAGCATCGGTCATCGGTTACCTCGGGAGCGGGCGGGGACCGCCGGCGATCACGGCTGCGGCTTGCGCGGCGGGATCGCGCCGGCGGTGGGCTTCTTCGCCGGCTTTTCGACGACGCGGGCGGCGGGCGACTTGGCGGCGGCGGTGCGGGCGGCGGGTTTCTTCTTGTCCTTCTCGACCTTGCGGGCGGTCGCGGGTTTGGCCGCGACCGGCTTGCCGGCCGTCGAGGCCTTGGCGCCGAGCGGCATCGGCCGGCCGTCGGCGGGCGGCAGCGACGCCTGCAGGCCGCCGGCGAGACCGGGGGGGACCGGCTCGGACTTGGCGCGGATCGCGCCCATCGCGGCAGCGGCCGAGGTCGCGGTCGCCGGCGGCAACGCGAACATCGGCGCGACGGCGCGATCGGGTTCGGCGGCCAGCGCCAGCATGCCCGACGATCCGCCCGGGGCGTCCTCGGGACCGCCGACCCAGACGCGCACCGGCGGGCCGGGCTCGAACCGTTCGGTCAGATAGGAGACGTGAGCCGGCCGGGCCTGCGTCGATCCGGGCCGGACGAGCGCGCCGGCCGGCTCGCGTCCGCTGCCGAGGTCGGCGGAGTCGAGCTCCTCCGGATCGGGGGTGCGATCCTTCTTCGGCCCGCAGATGTCCTTCTTGACGTCGAGCGGCGGCCGTCCGGCCTCCGGGCCGAGCGCCATGTGGTCGAGGGTCTCGTGCCCGCCGAAGCCGAACAGATTGCCGCCGCCGCCCTCGAAGCCGCGGGTGAACAGCTCGGCGGCGAGCTCGGCGCGCTGACGGGCGTTGCGGGCGCCGAGCACCACCGCGACGAGGCGGCGGTTGCCGCGCGTCGCGGTGGCGACGACGTTGAAGCCGGCCGAGCAGATGAAGCCGGTCTTCATGCCGTCGGCGCCGGGGAAATGGTCGATCAGGTGGTTGTGGTTGCGGATCACCTGATTGCCGATCTGGATGCCGGGCAGATGCCACAGCTCGTCGGCTTCCGGGAACTGGGTTAGCAGGGCACGGGCGAGGATGCCGAGATCGCGGGCGGTGGTCCGCTGCTCGGGATCGGGCAGGCCGTGCGGATTGTCGAAATGCGTCTCGGTCATGCCGAGCAGCCCGGCCTGCCGGTTCATCTCGGCGACGAAGCTGTCCTTGGAGCCGCCGACCGCCTCGGCGAGCGCATAGGCGACGTCGTTGGCCGACTTCACCATGATGATCTTCAACGCGTTGTCGACGGTCACCACCTCGCCCGGCTTGAACCCCATCTTGCTCGGCGGCTGGCGCGACGCGGCGGCGGTCATCGGCACCAGCGAGGTCGGCGTGATGCGGCCGGAGCGGATCGCCTGCAGTGTCACCCAGGTGGTCATCAGCTTGGTGACGGAGGCCGGGTACCACGCCTGATCGACGTTGCGGCGGGCGAGCACCTCGCCGGAGCGCGCGTCGAACACCAGCCAGGCCCCGGCGGAGGGGGCGGCGGCGGCGGCGGTCGGCAGCACGAGGAGCGCGGCGAGCGCCAGGCCGGCGAGCCGACGGGCCGAGCGGGGAAGGGAGAAGCCGCGCGGGCGGGGGCCGGTCGACGTCGAGGGATTCGTCACGGTGGGCTTCCTGCCTCTGGTTCGAGGGGACGATGGGCGGTCGTCGTCGGTCCGACGTCTTCGATACCGCATTCGGCGCGGCGAGGCCAAGGGGCGGAGCCGCGAGGCGGCGAGGGCGTGGGAACCGAACCCGACAGGTCGCTCGAGAATGAGACGAGATCGGGGCAGGGGCTTCGCCCGGCGCCGCGCCGATGCTACGAGGGAAGGCCTTTCGGAGCCCGTCATGACGCCTCGTGTTCAGCCCGCCGCCCCTTCCGTTTCCGCCCTGCCGGTGCTGCAGCGGGCGCGCGGCCGCGCCGAGGTCGGTTTCGTCCACCGCGACGCAGAGACGCGGCTCGATCGGTTGTTCCAGGAGGGACAGGCGAAGATCCGCCTGCCCAAGGTCTTCGGCGCCGAGCCGCCGACGGCGGTGACCATCAACACCGGCGGCGGCATCGCCGGCGGCGATCGTCTCGTCTGGGGCGCCCGCTTCGGCGCCGGCACCCGCGCCTGCGTCACCAGCCAAGCGGCGGAGCGGGTCTATCGCTCCTCGGCGACCGACGGCGGCCTCTCCGGCGAGATCGACACCCACGTCGAGGTCGGAGAAGGCGCGCGGGCCGAATGGCTGCCGCAGGAGACCATTCTGTTCGACCGCGCGGCGTTGTCGCGCACGCTTTCCGTCGAGGTCGCGGCGGGGGCGACGGCGCTTCTCGCCGAAACCATCGTGTTCGGCCGCACCGCCATGGGCGAGGAGGTCGAGGAGTGTCGGCTGATCGACCGCTGGCGGGTGCGACGGGAAGGGCGCCTCGTCTTCGCCGACACCTTCCGCGTCGAGGGCGCGGCGCGCGAAATCCTGAGCGGCCGGGCGACCGGCGCCGGCGCCCGCGCCTTCGCCACCGTGCTGCTGGTCGATCCCACCGCCGAGGCGCGGATCGACGAGGTGCGCGCGGTGCTGGCGGACGGCGCGAGCGCGGGCGGGGCGAGCGCCTTCGACGGGCTCCTGGTCGTCCGCCTCGCCGACCCCGACGCGAGCCGGCTGCGCGCCGATCTCGCCCGTCTGCTGGTGCATATTCGACGGGCAGATCTGCCGCGCGTCTGGTCTTGCTGAGCGGCGCGCATCGTACCAGACTGCCGCGAAATCGA
>JAAYVT010000191.1 GCA_012517025.1 Phyllobacteriaceae bacterium
CGGGCGCTCGCCGAGTTGGTCGAGGCGGCGGCGACGCCCGCCGTCGCACTGTCGTTGGCGCCGCGCGATTGGCCCGGCTTTCTCGACGCGCTGATCGGCGACCGCCCCGCCAACCGGCGCACCGCGCCGGGGGCGCGCCTGTTCGTGCTCGGGCCGCTGGAGGCGCGCCTCATCGACTTCGATCTGGTCGTGCTCGCCGGCCTCGACGAAGGGATCTGGCCGATCTCCACCCGCTCCGACCCGTGGCTGTCGCGACCGATGCGGCGGCACATGGCGCTGGAGGCGCCGGAGCGGCGCATCGGCCTTTCGGCGCACGATTTCGTCCAGGGCGCGGCGGCGCGACGGGTGATCCTGGCGCGGGCGACCCGGTCGGGCGGCACGCCGACGGTGCCGTCGCGCTGGCTGCAACGGCTCGCCACGGTGATCGGAGCGGCCGGCACCGCGACGCTCGAACGGCGGGCGGCGGACTGGCTGTCGCTCGCCCGCCGACTCGATCGCGGCGCCTCCGCCCGGCCGATCTCCCGGCCGAACCCGAAACCGCCGGTCGCGCTCCGGCCGAACCGCGCCTCGGTCACCGAGATCGAGACCTGGATTCGCGACCCTTACGCGATCTTCGCCCGGCGGGTGCTCGGCCTCGACCCGCTCGATCCGATCGGCCGCGAGATCGGCGCCGCCGAGCGCGGCACCTTCGTGCACGAGGTCCTGGCCGAGTTCGTCGGCGAAGGACATGCTTTTCGTGGTCGCGAGGCGCTTCCCCGGCTGCTCGCCATCGGCGAGGCGAAGCTCGCCGCCTTCGCCGCCTTTCCCGAGCTCGTCACCTTGTGGCGGGCGCGGCTCGCGGCGATCGCGGCGTGGTGGCTGGAGGCGGAAGTCGAGCACGGCGCCGGCATCGTCGAGCGTCACGCAGAGATCGGCGGCCGGCTGGAACGCCCGGTCGACGGCCTGCCCTTCCTGCTCACCGCGCGTGCCGACCGCGTCGATCTGACGGCGGACGGCCGCGTGCGGCTGCTCGACTACAAGACCGGCGCGCCGCCGAGCGAGAAACAGGTGCAGAGCCTGCTGTCGCCGCAGTTGGCGCTGGAGACGGCGCTGGTCCGTGCCGGTGGCTTCGATCGCGCCGGCGGCACGACCTTCTCCGGCCGTGAGATCGTCGAGATCGCCTATCTCCACCTCTCCGGCTCGGGCGACGGCGGCAAGTGGCAGCGACGCGGCGTCGACAAGGGCGACGGCCTCGGCCCCGAGGCGCTGGCGGAGGCGGCGCTCGACCGGCTCGACCACCTGGTCCGTCACTTTCGCCGGCCGGAGAGCGGTTACCCGTCGCGTCCGCGCGTGCAGTTCGAAAAGCCGCGCGCCGGCCCCTACGACCATCTCGCCCGCGTCGCCGAATGGGCGGCGGGCGAAGCCGGCGAAGGAGGCGAGGGATGAGCGGCAAATTCGTCGTCCCCGACGACACCAAGACGCGGCAGCGCTGCGCCTCCGACCCGGCGGTCTCCGCCTGGGTGTCGGCCAACGCCGGCTCGGGCAAGACCCACGTCCTGACCCAGCGGGTGATCCGCTC